>CAYPRR010000122.1:0-2882 GCA_964413245.1 uncultured Gammaproteobacteria bacterium | reverse complement strand
ACATTCTAAATGGCACAATATAGCGCTAAAGAAAGGTAAAACTGATGCAAAGCGCGCTGGGGTTTTTTCGAAATTGACCAGGCTAATTGTAGTGGCAGCTAGAGAAGGTGGCGCTGATCAAACGATGAACTTCCGATTGCGCATGGCCGTAGATAAAGCCAAGGAAGCCAATGTACCGAAGGATAATATCGATCGCGCTATTGCTAAAGGTAGTGGTACGGGTGAAGAAGGGAAGTTGGAAACCGTGGTTTATGAAGCGATGGGACCTGGTGGGGCGGCGCTACTTATCGAGGCAATTACTGATAATCGAAATCGAACTAATGGCCAGTTGCGATCGCTAATGACAAAAATCGGCCTGAACTCAGAGGCTAAGGTGATGTGGCATTTTGCTCATAAGGGCGTAGTGCGCAGTGAAAAGATCGATGCGGTCACCGATTGGGATAGCTTTGAGTTAGCGATGATCGAAGCCGGTGCTGAAGATTTGTCTCACGGCGATGATCTGCAGATAGTTTGCGCCATCTCTGATCTCCAGAAGCTCGCTGAAGCTGTAAAATTGGCCGGTGTGGAGGTCCAGAGCGCTGAATTGGAATATGTACCAAAAGAAACCATGTCTCTTAGTGACATGGATGGTCAGAAGTTGGCTGAAGCTATTGAAACGATCGAAGATGACGACGACGTGAGTGCGGTTTACACGAACGCGGGTTAGGGGTACGGATGTACTGATAATACAGATATACGGATTACGGATGGGACGGATGCAAATTAAATATTATGCAATTAATTCATGAAGATTTGACCTACCGAATTATTGGTTGTCTTTTTGAATTACATAATGAAATTGGTGGTGGACATAAAGAGAAGATTTATCAAAAAGGTTTAGGAAGTGTTTTGGGTCTCAGAGGAATTTCATATAAAGAACAGGTAATGGTCGATCTGGTTTTATATGACCAACCGATTGGTAAATATTTTCTCGATTTTTTAGTATCTGATCAGGTAATAATCGAAATCAAATCTCGAAGTCATTTTACAATGTCTGATTTTCGCCAAGCAACTGCTTATTTACAGGCATTAAATTTACAATTAGCAATTTTAGTTGCTTTCACTCCTACTGGAGTTCGTTATCGTCGTATTGTGAATCTCCCAACGCACATCGATCTGTAATATCTGTAATCCGTATATCAGTAACATCCGTAAATCCGTACCACCATGTCCACTCGAATCATCATTGGTATTGACCCTGGCTATGCCCGATGTGGTTTTGGGATTATTGTTGAAAATAATTGTGATTGGGAAGTGTTGGGTCATGGGGTGATGATGACAACGCCCGAAAGTGAACATGGTGATCGATTAGCGGAGATCGCTAAAGATTTTGCTGGTCTACTTAAGCAATATCAACCGCAAGAGTTGGTGATTGAAGAATTATTTTTTGCGAAAAGTACGACCACGGCGCTAAAGGTAGCGGAAGTGCGCGGTGTAATAATCATGAAGGCCAAGGAAGCTGGTTTGAAAGTCATTGAGGTCAAGCCAAATGAAGTGAAGCTAGCTTTGACGGGCTATGGGAAAGCAGATAAGAAACAGATGCAAGAGATGGTAAAAATTATTTTCAAACTAGCAGAAATTCCTAAGCCCGATGATGCTGCTGATGCTTTAGCCATTGCTTGGACGGGAGCTAGTAAGCTAAAAATAAAATAACCCGTGTGAGTCGAGACTACACGGAAGGTTACCGTGTAGTCTCAACTCACAAGACGGGTTTTGGCTAGTGGCCCAGCAGTTGGGCCAAGATGGCCATACGAATCGGCACACCGTTCCAGGCCTGACGGAAGTAGGCGGCTCCAGGGAGTTCATCAAGCGCCGGGTCGAGCTCGATGACGCGGGGTAGAGGATGCATCAGCGTGACGCCTTTCTTGGCGTGTTCGCCGATCATGAAGCTATCAACCCGGAAGCGACGGCTGGCCGTAGCGTATTGTAGTTGAGCTAGGCCAGGGATCAGGGAGTGAAAGCGCTCCTTTTGAATTCTGGTGATGTAAAGCACATCGGTTTCACGTAACACGGATTGGAGATCGTGTGACTGCGTGAAATTGGCGCCGTGGTTTGCTAGTTCTTGAACTACATCACTGGGCAACATCAGGCCGTGGGGCGAGATAAAGTTCATCTTTACGTGGTAGAGCGCCAGTAGGCGAGCCAGAGAATGAATCGTCCGGCCGTATTTCAAGTCGCCACACACGGTGATCGTCAGACCGTCGATCGAGCCACGCTCTTTCAAGATGGTGTACAGATCGAGCAGGGCCTGCGAAGGGTGCTCACCTGGACCATCGCCAGCGTTGACGATCGGCACGGTGCTGACGGTAGAGGCTAGCGAGGCGGCACCTTTTTGATGGTGACGCATGACGATGGCGTCGGCCATACCGCCGAGCACGCGAATGGTGTCGGGAATCGACTCGCCCTTGAAGGCCGAAGACGAAACACGGGCGTTTTCGGTCGAAATGACCGTGGCGCCCAAACGGTGGGCAGCCGCTTCGAAGGAAACGCGAGTTCGCGTTGATGGTTCGAAGAACAACGTCAGGACGATCATCCCGCGGAGTAGGTCGATACCTCCAGCGTCGCGGATTTTGGTCATTTCGTCGGCCCGAGCGAACAACTGGTCCAGATAATTGCGGTCCATTCCGGTAACAGTGATCAGATGATGGGCGTTCATGGCATCTCCAGAGTGGAAAGTACACGCCGTCGGCGACGGTTTTGTGCATCTTACCTTAAAATATTAAAAATAAAAAAGTACCCTTCGAAAAGGATGCTTTTTTGGAGCGGGTAGCGGGAGTCGCCTCTCGTTCCACTCGGGTACCGGGGCGCTGCGCACCGAACTGCATTTGGCAGTTCTCTCGCGC
>CAYPRR010000121.1:0-2936 GCA_964413245.1 uncultured Gammaproteobacteria bacterium | reverse complement strand
AAGGCCCCGGCTCGCGCTTCCTCGACATCCATCAGGAAATCAGCGTGGACGTGGACCAGTTCTACGGCATCGAGATCGAAGAATTTCCGGCGCAAATCGCGCAGGTCGCAATGTGGCTGATGGATCACCAGATGAACGTGCGCGTGTCGGAGGAATTCGGCATGTACTTCGCGCGCATCCCGCTCAAGACCTCGCCGCACATCGTCAACGGCAACGCGCTCACGCTGGACTGGAATGACGTGCTGCCAGCGGAGCGCGCGAGCTATGTGTTCGGCAATCCGCCGTTTGTGGGTGCGAAATACATGAGCGACGAGCAGCGCGCGGATTTTAATCGTGTGTTTGCGGGTATCCCAAATGCAGGTCAAGTTGATTTCGTTGCGGCATGGTACGTCAAGGCGGCTGGTTATATTCGAGCAGCCCGAACCCGCTGCGCCTTCGTTTCCACCAACAGTATCACCCAAGGTGAGCAGGTGGGCGTGTTGTGGAGCTGGCTGTTGTCACAAGGCATCCGCATCCACTTCGCTCATCGCACCTTCCAGTGGAGCAACGAGGCGCGCGGCATGGCGGCGGTGCATTGCGTCATCATCGGCTTCGGTGCCTCCGATGTGGAGAAGAAAATAATTTTCGAATATGACGATATCCGGGGCGAGCCACATGCGGTTCCTGCGTCCAATATAAATCCTTATCTGATTGATGGTCCCAACGTAATTGCGGCGGGTCGCTCGGAGCCAATTTGTAACGTGCCACCCATTGTCAACGGCAGCATTCCAGCCGATGGTGGTAACCTAATTCTTACGCCAGAGGAGTGCAATGAACTGCTCGTAAATGAGTCGGGCGCAGAACCTTGGATTCGTCCCTATCTTGGTGCAGAAGGCTTTATCCACAACGAAATTCGTTACTGTCTGTGGCTAGTGGATTGCTTGCCTACCGAGCTACGCAAGCTGCCTCTAGTGATGCAGCGGGTTAAAGCCGTGCAGGCAATGCGTCAAGCAAGCAGCAAGGCCGCGACACGCGAGAAATCCGCGACACCAACACTCTTTACGGAAAACCGCCAACCTTTGCATGGCAATTATCTTGCAGTGCCACGGACATCTTCTGAGAACCGGCGTTATCTTCCTATCGGGTATTTGTCGTCTCATATAGTGGCGGCTAACGATCTTCAGCTCGTTCCTGAAGCAGCCCTCTTTCATTTCGGAGTTCTAGCAAGCACCATGCACAAGGCTTGGGTTAATGTGACTGCCGGTCGTCTTGAGAGCCGCATTCGCTACTCCGTCAAATACACCTACAACACCTTCCCGTGGCCTGACGAGCTGACGGGCAAACAGCGCGCAGCCGTGGAAGCCGCCGCCCAAGCCGTGCTGGATGCCCGCGCGCAATTTCCGCAAAGTTCGCTTGCCGACCTCTACGACCCGCTCACCATGCCGCCCGCACTGGTCAAAGCCCATCAAGCCCTCGATCGCGCCGTGGATGCCTGCTACCGCAAGGCCGCCTTTGCCAACGACGCGCAGCGGGTGGAGTTTCTGTTCGATCGCTACCAGCAACTCACCAGCTTGCTGCCGACGGAAAAGAAAACGGTAAAACACAAAACGAAAACGTAAGATATACGTTGGTTGGAGCGTAGCGATACCCAACAAATGCAGTGTGGCGGTAAATATAAAAAGCGATGTATGCCGCTACGCTCAATCCACCTAGTCTAGACTGCCATATTGAAATGGATTGCGCATGGAAAAAGTGAAGAAGCTTAAGCTCAGAATGGCTGGCAAAACTTTATTGAAACTCAAACTTCAGGCAACTCCACGTCGATATAATACCTTTGAAGGGGAAGTGGACATTATTTTTGATGCTGCAAATCGAACTTTTTTTGACAAGGCGGCCATTCAGACAAGACAGGGAAGGTCGCTCGTTAGCGAGCCGGTGAACTATGTTTCTTGGCACGGTTTTTACGCTCTTCAGGATAGGGAAATCAAGCTTCCTGTAATCAACTTTCACCACAATAGGAAGGTAATTAGGGAAGTTAGGCACAGAGGAACCGTTAAACGGAAAGACATTTTCTTTTTCCCAATTTGTAGCGTCTATATTCCAGCGGATTTTCCTTTGGAAAGTGTTGGCTCAAGTAAATTGGAAAAGGATACGACAGGAATAGAGTTACGCGAGCATTTCAGTGCCCGGGTAGATTTTTTTGTCCTCCCGAAGGGAGTTTCGGCCAAAGAGTTTATTGAAAATTTTACGATTTCTGTATTTTATTTTACCGCCGACATCACCGTTTTCGACAAAAGTCGCAATGGTGAATTGTGCGGGCTACCTGTAAACAAGCTAGAGGATTGCGCATTCAGTACGGTCAATATTGGTGGATGGGATGTGCTCGTTAGAGTTCTTTATACAAGGCTAACTAGAGAGCCAGAGTTGTGCAACACGTACAGCATATTGTTCCATGATCCCAATGATGCCATTGAAATGTTGTTGGATAGAAGGATTGTTACTCAAGAAGGTCAAGTGAAAAGAACCACTGACATACATGGGGAAGAAACAAGAATGTTTGCGAAGTCCGGAGGGTGAACACCCTGCGCCCACGCGGATGCTGAATGTTGCAATGGGTAATGGTGGGCAGGCGCTGCCCACTCTACGCCTGCCAGCAGGTGAGGGAATTCGTAAGTATGTAGGTCGGGCTATGCCCGACATGGTGGGTAGAACCCACCCTACGCCGTTACAATGCAGAAATCCGTGCCCTTGACGATGGGGCGCACATGATTTTTCTCGCGCTTCATTTCGACGATGCCGTAGTTCGACATGGTTTTGAGCGTTCGGGAAAGGTTGCCGGGTTTGCGTCCGGTCATTTCCGCCAGGGATGAGATGGATTCCGGTTGCGCTTCCTTGATTACCTTGAGCAGGGCGCGGTTGTCGTCGCTCAGCACTTCGGACAGGGATTTCATCGAGGT
>CAYPRR010000120.1:0-2948 GCA_964413245.1 uncultured Gammaproteobacteria bacterium | reverse complement strand
GCTGCCCGGCCAACTGTTCTTCAACACCCAGATCCCCGCCTGCCTGTGGTTCCTCGCCAAACAGAAAACCACGAGACAAGGCGAAGTGCTGTTCATCGACGCGCGCAAACTCGGCACCATGATCAGCCGCGTGCAAACCGAATTCACCGATGAAGTGATTGATCGAATCGCCGCCACCGTCGAAGCATGGCGCGGAGAGAAAGACGCAGGCGTCTACCAGGATATCCCCGGCTACTGCCGCAGCGTCAAACTGGCAGAGATTGCCGAACACGGCCACGTCCTCACCCCCGGCCGCTACGTCGGCGCGGAAGCAGTGGAAGACGATGACGAAGCCTACGCCGACAAAATGCAAAAGCTCACCGAAAAGCTGGGCGAGCAGATGGCGAAGGGGGCAGAACTCGATCAGTTGATCCGGCAGAAGCTGGGGGGGCTGGGGTATGAGTTTTGAATCGAAAGAGCCAAGTCTTGCCGACATCTGCTCTGATGTCAGCTACGGTTACACCGAAAGTGCAACAGACGAACAGGTCGGACCAAAGTTCTTACGGATAACAGATATTCAGGGCGGGACTTTTGATTGGGATGCTGTACCTTTCTGTCCAGCAACCGATGCGAACGTAATAAAGTATCGTTTGGAGATTGGCGACATCGTAGTTGCAAGGACAGGAAATTCAACCGGTGAGAATGCGCAAATCAACAAGGAGCCTCCCTCAGCGGTATTTGCTTCTTACTTAATTCGTTTTCGCCCCGATGCAAAACAGGTCAATCCATTTTTCATCGGGTATCAGTTGAGGTCTGACCGTTTTCGGCAGCATGTTCTAGCTGTACGCGGTGGGTCTGCTCAACCGGGAGCTAATGCAAAGCAGCTGGGAGCTTTCCCAATTCGGCTTATTCCTCGCCGACTTCAGGATTCTGCGGTTGAGATACTTCGTTCAATAGATGACCGCATTACGCTCCTGCGCGAAACCAACGCCACGCTGGAAGCCATTGCGCAGGCGATGTTCAAATCGTGGTTTGTCGATTTCGATCCCGTCCACGCCAAACAACAAGGCCGCACCCCCGAAGGTATGAGCGAAGCCACTGCCGCGCTCTTCCCCGACAGCTTCGAGGACTCGGAACAGGGCTTGGTGCCGAGGGGGTGGAATTACGTCAGCATGAAAGAGGTTGTTTCGATTTTCGATTCACAGAGAATTCCTCTTGCAGGCCAAGAACGAGATAAAAGAAAAGGCGAATATCCTTATTACGGCGCGGCCGCATTGATGGATTATGTCGATGACTATTTGTTTGACGGTATCTATCTCTTGATGGGAGAAGATGGCTCGGTGGTTGATGAAAAAGGATTCCCAATAACCCAATATGTATGGGGGAAGATTTGGGTAAATAATCACGCGCACATTCTGCAAGGTAAGAATGGAGTGAGCACGGAACATCTTATGCTGTTCTTAAAAGGGACGAATGTTCAGCCATACATAACTGGCGCTGTTCAAGCCAAGATTAGCCAATCGAACATGTGGCGGATCATGTTCCTAAATCCGTCTCGTGAAATATCAGAAAGTTTCGGTGCTGTTGTCGAACCTTTGTTTGCACGAGTACGCCATAACAGTGAACAAGCCCAAACCCTCGCCACCCTCCGCGACACGCTGCTGCCCCGCCTGATCTCTGGCCAACTACGATTACCTGAAGCTGAGGCTGCCTTGGAAGAGGCTATTGTATGAATAAACAAACCGCAAAAACGGAGCAACTCGCGGCAGAAAAAGCTGAAAGACTTGAGATAGCAAAAACCAAGTTACTGGATGGAGCTATTGGTGCCATTTCAGTAGACACCTGCATCTTTACAGAAACCGGCTACAGGTTAGACACCGGTATTCTCAAGCACTTAGAACAGTTTAAGGATAATGCTTTTCAACTGGTTTTCTCAGAAATAACAATTAGGGAGATTCGTGGGCATATTGTTAGGGACTCTGAGGAAGCCAGAGTCAAGCTGATAAGCGCACTTCGAGGTGTCGGCAAATACTGGGCGGTTCAATCTGAAAAACAAGAATCAGTTGCAACTGAACTGCTAGGAGCTAAAACAGCCAAGGATATTGCATTGAAGAGGCTGCAAGACTTCGGAAATAGATGCGGCATTGAACTGATTGATGCCAAGACCACGCTGGATATACCAGAACTCCTGAAACGCTACTTTAATACTCAACCACCTTTCGAGTCTTCGGCTGAGAAAAAATCAGAATTCCCAGATGCCATTACACTGCTCTCACTGCAAGCATGGGCGAAGAAAGAGAACACTGCAGTGCTGTTCGTAACAAAGGACAAAGGGTGCAAAGACTTCTGTAAAGAATCAGAATGCTTGTATGCAGTCGACGATTTGAGCGTGGCTCTAACACTCATTCAAGATCGAGATACGCATTGCGCCACTTTGTGTAAAGCCATCGAAACAAAAATCGCTAATGGCGACTATCCGGACTTGATGGAACAAATTTTAGATACTATTGGCAATCACATCTGGGACATTGACTGGATTCCAGAGGCTGATGCAGCCTATTCATATGATGATGAGCTGGAGGATGTGGAGGTGGTTCGCGGTGAGTTCGCGCCAACTTATGGACGTGCTGAATTTAGGGCTGTGGATTACCGGAACGATCAGATGGTAGTACAAGCAAGCATAAAATTAGATATTCGCGCGTCTTGCAGTTTCTCGTTCTCCGTAAAGGATAGTATTGACCATGACATGGTGCATATTGGGGATGCACAAGTTAGCCGAAAAGATACAGTAACAGTCGATGTGTTGTTGACGTTTGATAGCCTGAATGTTGAAACTCCCGAGGTCGTTGAAATTGAGTTAATTCCAAGTCGTCAGAAACTTGATTTCGGCCCAATTGAGCCTGATTACGGTGAGGAAGACCCCAACAGTGAGTACTACTAATGAGCATCCCTGATAAATCGCAAGTTGT
>CAYPRR010000119.1:0-2968 GCA_964413245.1 uncultured Gammaproteobacteria bacterium | reverse complement strand
GTTGGTCTTGGTTACGCTCGCCGTGATGTTACTGACGTGCTACGGGAAATAGAAGCTGAAACAACTGAAGACCGAATCCGGGCGGCTTTAAAATTTTTAGGTACTGGGGTCAGGTCCGGATAACGGATTTTATAACAGTGTGTTTAAAATGCTTTTATGTCCCTACCTTTTGGTTCCATAGAAAACCCTTTCGCCAAACCAGTTCTACGTTCCAAAAATACTACCGAACTAATCGGTAAGATTTTAGGTCCGGAGCAGGAGATAGCGTTTCGTGAAGCGTTGGGATCAACTCCAGATGATTTGGATATTGCGCCAGACTTTGAAGCTGAACCGGAGTTAACAAATCGTGAACGGTTAGAACTCACTTACAATCTAACTGAACAATACGAAAGAGAAATTCAAAGTCTCCGTGATCGCGGTTTGATCGAGACTGATGACTTTGGTGTGGAATTTATCCGCGGAATAGACGCGCGTAATTATCCATTATTGTCACTCGAAACCATCGCCAACCGTCTACTTGAACAAAAGGAGAAGCTAGATATCAAAGCTGAACAAGGGTTCATAAAACTTATTCTGGTGCCGTTTGCTGTGAGCTTGGATAGACAAATCGCCAGTTTTGGTAAATTTTTATTGGACTATAAGAAGAAGCATCCTGATTTCGTGCTGAATGAAGAGCATCCTGAATTTCATTGGTGGGAATATAACGAATCTGATGAAACTGCTAGTCTGGTCTACGATGTTAAGAAGTTCAGTAAAGATGAAAAAGAGCATCATGGTTTAACCAAGAAGGAGATTCTAAAAGCTCAAAGAGATGACAAAGATCCGCTTAAAGGTTGGCGTATTGAACTGCTCCAAGAAGGTATACCAGATAGTTCGATTATCCGCGCTGGTGATAGCCGTCACCGCGGTATTCGGAACATTCCACGTGCTGGTAACGGTCGAACAGACGGTAAAACTATTTCACGCAGAGAAATTGAGGCCGGCAAGACAGCTAACGAGTATTTGATCGAACAGCTTTCATGGGAGTCGGGTATGACTCCAGAGGATTGGATCTGCGCTTTTGTTTTGCATGTACAAGAAACTGGTAAGCCATTAGATGATTGGTCGGATGGTAAGGGCAGTTTAGCATTTCTTACTGGCACCTATCTTAAAAATTCTATGAGTGTTCCTGGGGCCTATTGGGAAGATTTTAATCAACAAGCATTCTTACGTCTTCTAGAATCATCGGCTTCACAGTCAGTTTTTGGGTCGCGTTTTGTGGTGAGGATTTGAGAGTTTTGAACTCGATTTTTTTGTATTTCTAGTAAAATCATGTAAAATGCTGGAATAATGAACTCTCAAACATGGAACAACCTGGTCCGTGAATATGCGCCACCGTTTGGGGCGTTTTTGCAGTCGTGGGAGTGGGGTGAGTTTCAGAAGTCAGTGGGCAGAGAAGTCGAGCGCATTCATGTGCCTGGAACTGATGCCGAGGTAGTTGCTCAAGCGATTTCTTTAAAATTACCGCTCGGTCAATCTTATTGGTATGTACCAAAAGGACCGCTTGGTTATGGCGATGGTGATGCTCTGATCGAGAAAACCAGAGAAGCTTTACCAGATGCAGTTTTCTTGCGTTGTGAGCCCACACAATCAACTCGTTTAATGAAAGTCGCTGATATCCAGCCATCTACTACCTTGATGTTGGATTTAACGATCGGACAAGAAAAGATCATTGCTAATCTGAAGTCAAAGACTCGTTACAATTATCGTCTGGCAGAAAAGAAAGGTGTGGTTTGTAAGTTCGTTGATCTTGATGCTTTTCCAGATTTTATGCGCTTAATGGAACAGACAGCGGCCAGAGATAATTTCAAAGCGCATCATGAAGGGTATTATCGAAAAATGCTTGAATCTCTAACTGGTGGGGAAGCCACAGCGCGCTTGGCGATCGCTTATTTCGAAGATCGTCCGCTGGCAGCTAATATTATTGTCGATTTTAATGGCGTCCGAACTTATTTGCATGGTGCGACTAGTAATTTGCATCGTGATGTCATGGCACAATATGCCTTGCACGTCTTTTTAATTACTGATGCAATCGAGGCTGGATTAAAGGCTTTTGATTTTTGGGGTGTGGCCGCCAGTGATGCATCGGCTGATCATCCATGGGCTGGTATAACTCGATACAAACTAGGCTTTGGCGGCCGGATTTACACGATGCCAGGCACTTTTGATTTACCAATGAAGCATTTTTGGTACAGTTTGTATCGTTTTAGCAAAAACCTAAGACACAAATAAAATGCCGGTGCTAAGCACCGGCATTTTGCTAGTAAGATTTAATTTATCACAGCACCTTTGTCAGTAGCAAAAACATCGGATGGTAGTTCGGTGTCAAGACTTTCGCTAGTATGTTCAATTAGTGCTTTAGTGAATTCATCGGTGACCTTGAAATTAGCTCCTGAGATCAGTTTTACAAACTTACCAACATCTTCAGTTTTAGGTGTAATTGAAATAGCGAAATGAGCACTAATACTTTTTACATCTTCGGGCAGAGATGGCAGCATCCAAACAACTTCTCCAGATATATCTTTGTACTCAATTGTCCCAAGATCAGATGATGACTGCCCGACCCAATTCACGTTTGGTGGTAATATAGCCGTTACAATCATATTTTCTAAATTATGTAGATTGTTACTTACCGTCCAATAAACGCGATAAATAGTTGTTTGACCTACTTGTGGGGGAATGGGGCCAGACCCAAGAGGCGCACCATCTTCGGTATAATATCGTATTTCACTCACCAACGAAGCGTCGGAATTAATCGAAATTATAATTGGCGTAGTACGTACTGACAGATCTGCGATATTTGCTAAAGCGGTGATTGTGAAAGAGTCACCAAAATTTTCTGATAAGGTTTCAATAATTGGGAAAACCAGATTTAACATTTTTTTTTCGTGGGCAGGAATTTTACCTACAACGTCGATGCTCCAAAGCA
>CAYPRR010000118.1:0-3045 GCA_964413245.1 uncultured Gammaproteobacteria bacterium | reverse complement strand
CACCGAGTAGGTCGAGGGTTCGAATCCCCCAGCGTCCACCATGAAACTCCGACAACACGTCGGAGTTTTTTTGTTGCCGTATGAGCGCGATTCATCGCGCCATGTGACTAGACAATAGTGTTTATTCTTGGTAGTTTTTACTTGGCTCATTTCACAGCCAGAGGTTCAAAAATCATGTCTACTGCTTCACAGCTCATGCCGTGTCTGGGAGAGGTACACGCTATTATGCGTGACGGTCACTTCGTCTTGAAGTCAGGACGACACACGTCTGTCTACGTAAATAAAGATGCGATTTACCCGCATACAAGGCTGGTTGATCTGGTCACCGAGCAGATGGCGAAGCTGTCCCCGCGTGATGTGGATGTGGTTGTAGGACCGGCAGTCGGTGGTGTGATCCTCTCGACTTGGATCGCTCATCATCTTTCTCGTGATGTGCGGGTAGGCCATCAAGTGCTTTCGGCCTACGCCGACAAGGTCGAGTACGGCTTTGCGCTCAAACGTGGCTATGACCGATTGGTGCTCGGAAAAGAGGTGCTGGTAGTTGAAGACATTGTGACTACCGGTGATTCGCTGATGAAGACTATCGCCGCCGTTCGCTTTCGCGGAGGAAATGTTGTCGGCGCGGTTGCGATGTGCAATCGCGGCATGATCACGGCCGAAAAGCTCGGCGTGCCGATGTTCAGCTCACTGCTCGACCTTCCACTGGTGACCTTCGCTGAAGATGATTGCCACCTGTGCGCTCACGGCGTGCCGGTTAACGTCTCGGTCGGTCATGGTGCCGAGTACATCTGTCGTAAAGCGCAGCAGCCGTAATCGAAAACGGGACGCCTCAGCTGAGGTCGCCCCGTCATTTTTTTTGAGTGGATATCAGACTAGATTCCAAGCGGACCACCTCCTGTTAGTAAGATTTCGATACAGGCCGCCAAAAGGATTAAATCAATTTCCCAGCCTGACTTTTGTGGTGATGAAAATGGAACCTTCCATTTTATTATTTTATATCCAATAGCACCGACCATGATGATTCCAAGTGCAAGAGCAGCTTGTTGTTCGTAGCGACCTATAATTAAGGCAACGCCAGAGACAAGTTCAATTATTCCAAGAACACTTACTGTAAAAACTGGCCACTTTAGACTGTTAGCTACCATTTTGGGTGACATTAATTTTGGCGCAGCGTGGTAAATAAAAATAATGCCAATTACAATTCGCAAAATCAGCGTTCCTAAATTGAAGTATGCGAGCAATTTTGGGAAAATATCCATATAGTAATTATTAGTCGTTTTCAACATCATACCAGATGTGAGATAATGACGTTACTATGATCACACGTATTCTTATTGGCCTTCTGATTTCTGGCATTGGCGTTATGATGCTGTATAAAACCGAGTGGATATTGTCCACAGTTGGTACAGTAGAATGGGCAGAAAAGAATTTAGGCGGTGGAGGATCGCGGTTGTTCTGGAAATTATTTGGTCTTGTGATGTGTATAATCGGCTTTGCAGTGATGACTAATCTGTGGACGGAATTTGCACAAGGTAGCATTTCATTTTTATTTGGTAAATAGTTTATGGCGGGCAAAGCTTTGCTACATGTTGAAAAATTGTTAGCCGAGCTTGGACCGCTCGAGGGTTTGTGTGTGGCTGAGTTTGGTCCAGATCGTAACGGTCATTTGATTTTTCCGATGGCCCGAGTGGTCGGCGGTGAAGGTCACGTTTATGCGGTTGATTTAGTGCCAGCGGTGCTCGAGATGATCGAAAGTAAAAGAGCTCACGAAGCTTACGTTAATGTTTCGTGTGTTCGTGGTGATTTTGAGCGGATGGAGGGCGTGGCGATTCCAAAGGGGGGGCTCGACGCCATTTTGTTGGTCAATAATTTGTGGTGTTTAAAATCGATCGATGGATTGCTGAAGGAAGCAAAGCGTTTATTAAAGTCTGACGGTCATTTAGTCTTGGTTGATTGGAAAAAGGAAGCGCAACATCCAGTAGCGCCACCAATTGAATGCCGAATGTCAGTTGGGCAAGCGGAAGAAGTTTTTAAGCGCGGTGGTTTTGTGAAAGATCGCGATTTAGTAGTGAATAAGGTGCATTGGGGAATAACTTTTAAGCCTAGTTGACGATTAGCGGAATTTTCAGTAATTTAGCGTTTAATATGATTGATTTACGTCCACTCATCAGCCCATCATTTTGGTTCAGCTTGTTTCCAGACGCCATGGGACCACTATTCGAACGTGGTTTCTTCGTTTTCTTCGGTCTGCTAATAGTTGTTGGCGCCATTGTTCGTATCGTGGCCAGACATCGCAAGGAAGATAAATACGTTCTGCGCACTTTTAAGCGCATCGGAAAAATGTTGCTCACTATGGGCTTGCTCGGGTTGCTTTGGTTCTTCTTCACCTTTGAAGAGATATATTTCTTGGGCGCTCGTTTTTGGTTGTTGGTTTGGGCCGTTGGTTTGATCTACTGGATTTACACCATTGTTCGTTACGTTAAAGTTGAAGTACCAGCTGATCGTTTGGCCATGCAAAATAAAGCTGACTTCAATAAATACTTGCCACGTCGCAAATAATTATGGACGAGCGTCGTCGATTTGGTGATGATGCAGAGGAGTTAGCGGCTCGTTACTTGGAGTCTAAAGGATTCAAAATTTTAAAACGTCAGTACCGAAATAAATTCGGTGAAATCGATCTTATTGCCGAGTTAGGCCGTGAGATCGTTTTTGTTGAGGTAAAAGCTCGTCACGATCACACTTTCGGTTATCCAGAAGAGGCGGTGACCAGTTCAAAGCTTAAAAAGATTGAACACGGTGGTGAGCAATATCTCCGCGAGCAACATTGTGAAGACCATCCGTATCGAATTGATGTTATCGCCATTGAATATCAATTTGACCCACCACGTTTGACGCACATCGAAAGCGCGTGTTGATTTATGTCTGGGGTCAGGTCCGGATAACGGATTTTGTATTTATAATTGGTTATGAATCTGTGTTAAAATAGCCTCATATGTCCCTACCTTTTGGTTCCATTGAAAACCCTTTCGCCAAACCAGCTCAACG
>CAYPRR010000117.1:0-3054 GCA_964413245.1 uncultured Gammaproteobacteria bacterium | reverse complement strand
AATTTCCTATTTTGGTTAGACCTTTTAGGATTTGATTGCGTAGAGTTTGGCTTTTAGCTAACCCGGCCGAGCCAATCAAAATTAGTTTATTAGCTGTGAGGCCTCCGCTGGCTAAGCCCTTGATGCTGATTCGTCCGCCAAAAGAGTGACCAACTAAGACATCAATTTTCAAATCTAATTTCTGAACAAAACTTTTAACAAAATTTATATAATCGTCTAAATTCCAAGTTTCGCTAGGCGCTTCGGTGCCGCCAAAACCAGGCAGATCTAAACGAATCACTCGGTGGTTCGTAACCAAATTTGGAACCAATAAATCAAACCCATGTAGGCTTCCACCCCAGCCATGTAGAAGCATTACCACCGGGCCAGAACCTTGATCGGTGTATTCGGTTGCTAGGTTGTTGATGATGATTTTCACTCATCAATCCTAGCAAAAAAGTGGGGTTTGGAGAAGTGCGGGATTCGGCTTCGGCTCTTTGTTCGCCGTCGCTCACAAAGGTTGGATACCAACTATATGTGGGCATAAAATTTATTATTTCAACTTTCATCACTAGAATTTCAGTGGATTTTTTTATTTCACCAAATTAATAGACCACGAATTAATAATATTTTGCGTATTAGCAATCCATTCATCAGAATTGATGTTATTAGCACTTTCAGCAATGTTACCTACCAAACTTTTCAAATTATTGTGCGTAAACTGTTTATTTTCTTCACGTATTTGTTTAAGTGTCTTTAGTAATTCAACAAATTGTTTAATCGTAATCGGTGCAATTTTCTGTTTACTACCTTTGTAGCCGATTGTGTTTGCAATATGAAAAGTTTCGGCACTATCGGTATGGATCGTTGGTGCAATAAAAATACAATAAGAATTTCTATTTGAATTCTCAAAATCACGCAAATGTCTCATAACTGGTTGACCTTCATTAAACCACTGGTCACGGCCATTCAACATGGTGACTTCGCAGATCATATTGAAGTCCTCATAAAAACATTCAATATCTGCCATACCTCCAGGCGCTGTTGATGTTGGCTCATTGTCATCACCAACTGGGTAATTTGGTTTTATTTCCTTTGCATCGTTAAGTGCGTGAAGACCCATCGTCGAAAGATACTCAAGCATTAATGGTCGATTTTCAAATTCAAATATTTTTTCCAGTTGCTCTATGTATTGAGTAATCGATGAGATGGGTTGAGACTTAACGTGATTATCTTTCTCTTGTAGATTTTTGCGTGTTTCTCGCAAATTATTAATGTAAGACATCAAATCACTCTCGGACATTGATGAAATATCCTTTCTATCAAGAACAGCAACTCCAAGGCTACTTTGTAATTCTTTTACATCTGCATAAACACCATTAACGATCTCAGACAATTTAGCTTTTGTTTGCCACGGCAAAGCAGGCAAATTATCGTCTGACATATAGGCTATATATTCTTCCTTATCAGAAAATTGTTTTGGTTTATAAAATTCACTCTCAAATAATGCCTCAATTTCTGTGTGTCGATTGGGTTCTAAATCAATATAAAAACCATTACCACGGATACGAATAAATTTTGTTAGACGAAAATATCTAATCGCATTATCACCATAATTTTGTAGATTTGTGAGGAGTTTATCAGTCTTTGTCTTTTCACTCGTCCCTAAAAATTCAATCGCAAATTGATAGCGATAATTATCACGTATTTCCTTACGTTCCTGTTTTGTCTTATTTTTCTGTAAATCACGTAAATCAATTATCTTTCTCGCATAATTTTCAATATCGGTATATTTAATTAACGACGGAACAAAAAGTGAAAACTCTCTTTTACTGATTCCTTTAGATTTTTCTCCTCGTTCTATTTCAAGTCTATTCACTTCACTTATTAATTTAAGCATTGCAACAAATGGCACAACCTCATAGTCGCCACTATCGTCAAAATCATTATTGGCTGGATTTGGTATTTGCCATTTTATAAATGATTTTAAAAATGCATCACCAGCGTCTTTTTCGCTTGAGATGAGCTTTCTCCCCAGATCAGTAATTTTCAAGACTCCATCACAAATAATTATAAAACCAAACTTTGTAAGAGGGTTTAGCGACTGACGACCACGCATTGCAAAATCAGTATAATCTTTCAATCTAATAATCTCCTCAATAACTTCGTAACTTATCTCACTGTCGGTATCATTGATAGTTTTTATAATATCAGCAGTTAATCCATTGTAGAACTGTGTACTACCAAAACCATATAAACGGTTTTTAATCAGAAGTTTTTGATAGCTTTCTTGAGTATCATTATTCCACGCCTTATTTTCCAGTGGTTTAAATGCAACCAAAAAATCCCGGAGTCTTTCTGGGTTTCTAACAGTTGTAGTAATTGACCACGCTTTTAACATAACTTGATTATGACATAAAATTAGTAATTTGTAATGAGAACCTCAATCGTCTTGTTGCCCTTTGCTGTAGAGTGATAATTTGAATTTTTATAATCATAATCAATTTTGTGCAACTTGTATTTGTTTTTATTAATCCAATCTTTCATTATCTGGTTTGTTTTGCTCTTGTGCTCTAAGACATTTGATAGTGCAAATTTAATACCTTTTTTATCTAGTTTTGTTAATATTTCATACAAATCATTCTCATCCTTTTCTGTCCAACCACCCATTTCGTTATAACTAGCTAAACCAAGTAGGTAGGGTGGATCCAGGTATAAAAAGTCATTTTTTGTTAATAACATCTTATCTATATCTCTAAAATCACAATTTCTAAATACTATCTTTTTTTCATTTGAAATTTGATTAAATGCAGCAACGTTTTTTCTTGAACTTCCATTATAATCTCGCTTTCCAACCGGTAGATTAAAACTACCTGTCGAATTAAACCTTATTTGATTATTGAACGAATAAAGAATAAGGACCAGCAATAAATCAATTCTAGTTTTTTCTTTATTAAATTCACTTCGGAGTTTTAAAAAGGCATCTTTATTGTATTGCCCTAGACCAGACGAGCTATCCATACCATAGTGATCGTACCCTCTAATATAACTCTGGCTTAAGCCAAATTTTTCAAT
>CAYPRR010000116.1:0-3094 GCA_964413245.1 uncultured Gammaproteobacteria bacterium | reverse complement strand
CGCTGGCAGTCCAGATAAGAAAATGACACAGGAAGAGAGAGTAATGTTTATGCGCGATGCAAATATCATACATCAGTATTTTATAAAAACCGTTGCAGAGAATAGGAGTTTGGATATTGAGAAAGTGAAAAAAATGGCAGATGGTTCTACTGTTCTTGGGCTAGCAGCTCTTGAAAATGGTTTGATTGATCAAATCGGTGGAATCTATGACGTGATGGATTATTTGAATGGAAAAATCGGTGATGTTTCTATTTGTTGGTAAATTCGTTTCCTGGTTATGTTTCATCCAATCAGAGACAAATACAAAGGTTGCCTTATTGGGCTCGCAATTGGGGATGCGTTGGGAGCTCCTTTTGAATTTTGGAGACAAGAGAAAATAAGTGAATACTTTTCATTGCACGAACTCGAATTAGTTAATTTCCAACGAGGTGATATTGAATTTCCTGCTGGATTCTACACAGATGATACTTCTATGATGCTTTGTCTGGCATCAAGTTTGGTTGAAAATGAATTTGATTTAGAAGATCAATTCAGACGATATCAGAAGTGGTTAAATGAGGGTTATATGACACCGTTTGGAGATCGTTGTTATGGCATTGGCCAGCAGACATTGAAAGCCTTGATTGCAGATTTTCCGCAATTAGAAAAATTAACAGGTGAAAATTACCGAGCTGGTGGCAATGGAAGTTTAATGCGATGTGCTCCGATTGGATTGTTATATCAAAGAAATTACAATGAGATACGTGATAAAAGTTTGCTTTCGTCTTACATCACACATAACTACTCAACTGCAGGTTGGACATGCGTTGTATTTAATACGATTTTGTCACTGATTATTGATGGGGTTTCAAAAACATCGACACTCGATGCGGTGATGGATAAATTTGGAGAACAGATACCTCAGGAATTGATTGACGTCTTGTCATTGGATTATCTTAAAGTTGATTTTCAGTATCCTGTTGGTGGTTATTGTGTTGATACTTTACGTATTGCGCTGTGGGCATGGATTACATCTGAAAATTATGCTGATACAATCATGAAATGTTTTTCCCTTGATAATGTAGACGATTCTGAGGGAAATGATACTGATACATTTGCGGCAGTTGCAGGTGCATTAGCAGGGTGTTATTACGGATATGAAAAAATACCCATTGGTTTAACAAACGAAATTTTGAATCATCGTATAATTTATTCATTGGCAAATGAGTTATTCGACGCTTCTGATTCATGGTTTCATGATACATATATTTAATATATGGATGACGAAGACATTCTCGAAATGGTTGCCGATGGGGAGTTGGAGCCAGATCAAATTGAGGAATTCAAAGAATTGAGCGAAGAAGTACAGGAACTCGTGGCTGATGGGAGTATTACGGTCGATGAGGCGATTGATTTGGGTTTATAAACCAAATCTGACAACGTATGCCAAAAATTAAAAAAGATGATATGAAATCAATTCATTCATCCATGCGGGATTTGCGCGTTGAACGACGTGAATTTCTTGAGGTGACATTATCGTTTCGTGATTTGAAGCAACATGGCTTGTCGGAAAAAGAGATTGAACGAATTCCATCCGTAACCAGATGTGGGGAAAAAAGATATGAAAAACACAGGGTTTGGGAATTTTTGACATATCAGCAACAGATAAAGGATAAAAGCGATTCTTCAAAACAAATCGACGTTCATAAATGTTTATGTGATAATCCAGATTGTGCAAAATGTTTGGGGGTGAATTGCAATGACAATAATTGTTCCGTCCATGTATTATCAAGAAAAATGCAACGAAGGCATCCTGCGTTATTTCACTAATTTACACATCAACATAATATGAAACTGCACATGATGTCTGGAATGGGGCAAGCGTATTGGCCAAACATTCGGCTCATGCTTGGTGATATTACAACAATAAACGTTGATGCGATTGTAAATTCAGCAAATCCTAATATGAGGGCTGGTGGAGGTGTCGATGGGGCGATTCATATGGCTGCAGGAACTGAATTATTACAAGAATACATTCAAGTAGGTGGTTGCAAACAAGGAGGAGCCATTATGACAAAAGGATATAGTTTACCTGCAAAATTTGTTATTCATACCGTTGCTCCTGTTTATGGGAGAGAGGATGGTAATGAAGAGACCATACTTAAAAATTGCTATGTAAGTTGTCTTAATTTGGCGGTAGAAAATCAAATTCGAACAATAGCATTTCCATCTCTCGGTACAGGTGTATTCGGCTATCCGATTGAAAAGGCTGCACGAATCGCAGTAGAGACCACTAAAGAATGGTTGGAGAAGTATTTGTATGAATTTGGTTTTGCATTTACGGAAATCTATTTTGTTGTTTTCTCTGAAGAAGACAGGCAAACTTATTCTAAGATTTTAAATGAAATTTGGAAAAAGGAATGAAGTTTTAATAAACAAAATCTGACGCTGTGTTTGACTAAATCTCATTTTTCAACTATACTTTAAGAGTAAAAGTGAAGAGGTAAGTTTGTGGCCATCACAAACCCCGCATCGTTCCCGTAAGGGTAGGTCATCAGGGAAATCTGCTGATAACCACAAACAATGCGCGGACTAACTGCAAAAGCGGTTGGGAGATTTCATCCAGTGTCGACTGGGTCAAACCTCCTGATCGCTTTTTACGTTTATTTATAACGATTAAAACTTATGACTTTAGAAGAAGCATACGAACAATTTGAGAGACTCAACCCCCTCGCCGAGGCATTGGTGATGAACAAGATTAAAGGCACACGTAAAGGTTTGCCAGACGAGAAGAATTATAAACATTCCTTGCGAGTTCAGAAGCTCGTCATGGACTGCCATCACTGGGACGACCCCGATCATGACGTTTTTTTGGCCGCTATTTTGCATGATGTGATCGAGGATGGTGGTGTGACATTTGATGAGTTAAGAGCGAATGGTTTTTCAGAACGAACAATTGAGCTTGTGCAACTCTGCACTCACCAGCTGGATGTTGAAAATAAGACAGAACGATGGGTACTCATGATCGCAAAGTTGATCGAGGCAAGAGATGAGGATGCGTGGCGTATCAAACTCGCTGATCTTACAGATAATCTGAAACAATCTCGAGGTCTTA
>CAYPRR010000115.1:0-3117 GCA_964413245.1 uncultured Gammaproteobacteria bacterium | reverse complement strand
ATTTCGGTCTGCAATTCGTCCTTTGTAACCGGAAGCAAAGCAATCGTTGCTGACGCCTGCAACAATTTCGCACTATCTTCAACCCTAGGTGCTTCAACCGAAACAATCGGAGATTCAATAGCTACATCGGCTACACTAGTAATTTCAACTTTTTGTTCCAAGGCTGATTCAATCGGTGGTTCAATTGGAAGAAGTTCTGGTTTTAAAAAACCTTGTGAGTCGGCCATAATAGTTACATTATATCACAAATACTCCTTCCCCGACCCCTCCATAGCCGGAGGGGTGGATCAATAATTAATTCTCGAAATCGTAGCCGGGTGAAATATTACTTTCAAACAAGTGAGGATCTGCCCCGAACCTCCACCGTCGGATTCCAATATTTACGTCCCAGTGTTAAATGCCGACGGTCGGCCGAGGGGCCCGAACGAGTGAGAAAGTAATATTTCACCCGAGCGTAGCCCTGGCCTGGTCATTTCGTTATATTTTTCGAAAAGTCGGCCCGGATACGACTTTTCTCAAAACATAACAAATTGACTAACGGTCGATTGTTAATGCTTCAAACGCAACTTCTGTTCATCACCTCGATCTTCCAATGAATAGCCTAAATTTTGAATTTGATCACGCAAAGCATCTGATTTAGCCCAATCTTTGGTTGCACGGGCCACTTGGCGTTCATCGAGTAACTCTTGAACCTCATCTGGAATCTCAATCTTTTTTCCCAAATGATCAGCGATCGATAAACCTAATACTTCATCAAATTTAAGAATCGTCGCACTTCGAACGCCTGGATCCAAATCTTCATCTTTGGCCACGGCCCAAAACTCAGCCAAAGCACCAGCGGTATCTAAATCATCACTGATTTGTTCTTGAAATCTAGCCATCGATTGATCATCGGGAACGGTTGGCTCGGCCCAATCCTGAACCGCATCATACAAATTGTTCAGAGCATTTTGTGCTGAAGTTAGTGCCTCCCAAGTGAAATTAAGTGGCGTGCCATAATTAGCGCCCAAGCAAAAATATCGAAACGCCAATGCAGAATAACCTTTAGCGAGCAGATCATCGATCAGATAAACATTACCTAACGACTTCGACATCTTGCCACCGTCGATCAACAAAAATGCATTATGCACCCAGAAATTAGCCAAGGCGTGACCGCGACTGGCTTCAGTTTGGGCAATCTCATTAGTGTGGTGAACTGAGATGTGATCGATACCGCCCGTGTGAATATCAAACGGCGAACCCAAATATTCCTCGCTCATCGCTGAACATTCAATGTGCCAACCAGGAAAACCCACGCCCCACGGAGAAGACCATTCCATTTGCCGTTTGTCTTCGGGCTTAGAAAATTTCCAAAGCGCAAAATCACTCGGATTGCGTTTTTCAGCATTGATCGCTACCCGAGCGCCCTCTTCTTTATCTTCTAATTTTTGTCCTGATAACTTGCCATAATCTGGTGATTTAGCCGTATCAAAATAGATGCCATCTGAAGTGCCGTAAGTGAAACCACGTGTTTCTAGCTCAACAATCAAGGCAATTTGTTCTTTGATGTGTGCCGTAGCTTTTGGCATGGCGTGTGGTCGCAAAATATTGAGACTGTCCATGTCAGTCAAAAAAGCTTCCGTGTAATATGAAGCTATTTCCCAAGCAGTTCGTCCCTCTTTTCGGGCCGAATTCTCTATTTTATCATCTCCTTCTGAAGCATCATCGGTTAAATGACCAACATCAGTAATGTTCATCACTTGTTTAACTTCGTAACCGTTGAACTCAAAAGTTCGTCGCAGAATATCAGCAAAAACATAAGCGCGAAAATTGCCGATCGAAGCAAATTGGTAAACAGTTGGACCGCAGGTATAAATCCCAACCTGATCAGCTTTAATAGGTTCAAAAAGCTCTTTGTGACGAGTTAATGTATTGGTGAGGTAAATCGGAAAATTTAACATAATAAATTCATATTATCACGTCAGGATAAGTTTTCAAATAAACAGAATTGGTACGATCGTCCTAAAAGTGTTTATTTGAAAGACGCTAAAAACTCAACTACAATTGAATAATCTTCAAAATCACCAAAAATCGATCTTCTATTCAATAAACAGATTTGGTACGCCACGTCCAAAAGTGAAAATAAAAAAAAGATGCCCGCCAGCACCCCTCGCAAAAGGGATGATGACGGGCCGACGGCCTAGTAGTTGCCGGTCTCGACTTGCAGAGCGGCCACGGCCTTGCGGTCAATCTCGCGGAGCTTGGCGACTTGCTTGCGCATGTCATCCATCCGACCGGACAGGTCGTGGACGGCGAAGTCGGTCAGGCCGGCACGAGCGGTGCGCGTTCCCAGGTCACCCTCAGAGGCGATGGCATACATGTACGCCAGCCGATCCCGAACAAACTGCTCGGAAGCACGCAGGGCCAGGAGCCCCTTTTCCACTTCAGGAACAACCTCCTTATCAATCTGGTGATGCTTAAGCTTGAGGACCAACCGGTTGAGCAACTGAGCGTAGTCGCTCCAGGTAGCCTGCAATTGCAGGAAAGAGCTGAAGTCATCGTAGCGGTTGTCGCCGATGATCCCGTCCACCTGCCGGTTAGACCCAGCCAGTTTCGAGCCCAGGTGCGGCCAAGTGCTGAGGTAGATCTTGGCGATCACGAGCACCGCCCAGACCAAGAACGGCAGGGTGAACGGCAGAGTACCGATGAAGGTCGCCACACCAACCAGTGCCGCAATTCCACCTCCAAAGAATGCAAACATCCCAAGATCAGTTGAATTGTTATCGGATTTCACGAGCACCACCGCTGCGATCGTCGCGATGATCCCGCACACCACCATGATCGGCACGCCGGTCAGGAACGGTGAGAGGAGGAAGTCCCAGTTGTAGGCGTGGTAGTAGCGATACCAACCCATGGCCATGGCCCACAGGCCGGACATCGGCACGGCGAGCACGGCTGCAAAGCTGGTGAGATCCTGCCAGCGCTTGATGAGCGACCGCTTGGCTTCGATCTCAGCGACGATCATCAGCTGCGCCGAGAGTGGCGTCTGGCCTGCAACCACAACGGGCTGGAACGGCGCGATCGAGAATTCAGGAATGGAATCAGACATGAGGCCTCCAAAAAGTGTGGTGCTAGATG
>CAYPRR010000114.1:0-3160 GCA_964413245.1 uncultured Gammaproteobacteria bacterium | reverse complement strand
ATTGATAAAAAATGGCAAAAACGCTGGGCCGAGGCCAAAGTTTTTGAGGCGAGCAAAGATGGAGATAAGGAAAAATATTATTGTTTAATTGAGTTTCCGTATCCATCGGGTGCTGGTTTGCATATTGGTCACCCGCGCTCTTACGTGGCTTTGGATATTGTTGCACGACAAAAAAGAATGCTCGGCAAGAACGTGCTTTATCCGATTGGTTGGGATGCTTTTGGCTTACCAACAGAAAACTACGCCATCAAAACTGGTCGACCACCACAGGAAATCACCAAAGAAAATACCGATACTTTTCGCTCGCAGTTGCAGGCCTTGGGTTTGAGTTTTGATTGGTCACGAGAGATTAACACCACTGACCCAGCCTATTATAAATGGACACAGTGGATGTTCTTGGAATTTTTTAAAGCTGGTTTGGCTTACAAAGCGAAAACGGTAATCAACTGGTGCCCTAAAGATAAAATTGGTTTGGCTAACGAAGAAGCGGCCGGTGGCGTTTGTGATCGTTGTGGTGGACCAGTCGAAAAGCGTGAGAAAGAGCAGTGGATGATCGCCATCACCAAGTATGCTGACCGCTTGCTTTCTGATTTAGACACCGTCGACTACTTACCAAAAATTAAAAAACAACAGCAAGATTGGATCGGTAAGAGCGAGGGGGCGGAAATTAATTTCGCTGTAGTGGCCGATCCAGGTATCGGCCAGATTGATTATATTCGTGTATTTACCACGCGACCAGATACTATCGATGGTGTGACTTTTGTTGTTTTAGCACCAGAACATCCAGAGGTTTATAAATTTGTCACCGATGATCAGCGTTCAATCGTTGAGGATTATATAACTGAAGCTCGTCAGAAAACTGATATTGAGCGTGGTGATGATACTAAGAAAAAGACCGGTGTGTTCACTGGTAGTTTTGTTTCTAACCCAGTTAATGGCGAGAAAGTTCCAGTCTGGGTGGCAGATTATGTATTAGTTCATTATGGTACCGGAGCGGTGATGGGCGTACCACAACACGATGAGCGAGATCAGGAATTTTGTGAGGCGTTGAATATTCCAGTTGTTGATCGACCGCTGATTCCATTTGATGAAGCGATCGAGCGAGCTCATGGCGAGAAAACGATTCGTTTTAAATTGCGTGATTGGGTCTTTTCGCGACAGCGATATTGGGGTGAGCCAATTCCATTAGTGCATTGTGAGAAGGATGGTTGGGTCGCCTTGCCAGTTGATCAACTGCCACTTAAATTGCCAGAGGTTAAGGCTTACGAACCAACAGACAACGGTGAATCACCACTGTCCACGATTACCGATTGGGTGAACACCACTTGCCCAACATGTTCAGGCCAAGCAAAACGCGAAACAGATACGATGCCAAACTGGGCAGGATCCAGCTGGTACTTCTTGCGTTATTGCGACCCACACAACGATCAAGAGTTTGCGAGCATGGAGGCACTCAAACATTGGATGCCGATCAATCTTTACAATGGTGGCATGGAACACACCACGCTTCACTTGTTGTACTCACGTTTTTGGAACAAGTTTTTATTTGATCGTGGTTTGGTGCCAACATCGGAACCATACGCACGACGTCATTCGCACGGTTTGATTATGGGTGAAGATGGCACGAAGATGTCAAAATCTGCAGGCAAGACCGTCAATCCAGACGGCATCGTTAAGGAATTTGGCGCTGATGTGTTGCGAGTTTACGAAATGTTCATGGGTCCATTTGAAGAACCAGTGCCATGGAATACAAATGGTTTGATTGGTGTGCGACGTTTCTTGGAACGGGTGATGAAATTGCCGGTGCTAAGCACCGGCAATGAGTCAGAAGAGGTGACTCGGGCGCTTCATAAGACCATTAAAAAAATTACTGGCGACATTGATGGTTTGGCTTTTAATACGGCGGTGGCAGCGATGATGAGTTTTGTGAATGAAGTTTATACGGCGAAAAGTATCTCTAACGAAAGTTTAAAAAAGTTCGCACAAATCTTGTGTCCGTTTGCTCCGCACGTAGCCAACGAACTTTTTGAGCAGTTAGGCGGGGAAGGATTAATCGAAGTATCAGTCTGGCCGCAGTTCGATGCTACGCTAGCGGCTAATAAAGAAGTTTCGGTGGCTATACAGGTCAACGGCAAAGTTCGCGCCACCATAATTATTTCACCAGAAGCGACTGAAGCGGAGGTTGTGGAGTTAGCCCGAGCTGATGAAAGAGTGACTAAGTATTTAATCACCGAGCCAAAGAAGATTATTTATGTGCCAGGCCGAATGGTAAGTTTTGTGGTCTAGATATCCACATAGTACCGTTGACCGAGGGTTTAAAATGTGTTGCAATGTAAGTAACAATAACACTCCCTACTGTGAAGACGGTGGGGAGTGTTATAAATTAAACTTATGAAAATAATTGTCATCGGAACTGGTTATGTTGGTTTAGTTCAAGGCGCTGGCTTGGCATCTTTAGGACACGAAGTAATTTGTGTTGATGTTGATGTCGCCAAGATCGAAAAGTTGCGGGCCGGAGAAATACCATTTTTCGAACCAGGTTTAACGGAATTAGTTCAGTCTGGAATTGATGCTAATCATTTACAGTTTGCGACAACGATTTCCGATGCTTTTAAAATCGTACCGCAAGTTATTTTTATTGCTGTGGGCACGCCTTCCGATGAACAGGGGAGAGCAGATTTAAAATTTGTTGAAGCAGTGGCGCGAGAATTGGGACAAATCATTACTAGACCGATGTTGGTAGTTGAAAAGAGCACGGTGCCAGTTGGAACTGGTGTGAAGATTAAAGAGTGGATTGGACGAAGCGATGTTGAGGTTGCTAGCAATCCAGAATTTTTGCGCGAGGGTTCGGCGGTAGCGGATTTTATGAATCCAGATCGAATTGTTTTGGGTGTTGATTCTGATTGGGCACGTGACTTATTACTTGAAGTTTATTCTGGAATCACTTCGCCAAAATTAGTGATGAATCGCGAGAGCGCTGAGCTGGCGAAGTATGCCGCCAATACCATGTTGGCTAGTCGATTATCGCTCATGAACGAGTTGGCAAATATCGCCGATGTGGTTGGTGCGAATATTTTAGAAGTCGAAAAAGTGTTGGCGAGTGATCCGAGAATTGGCGCTAAGTTTTTACGTTCTGGTGCTGGTTTTGGTGGTTCATGTT
>CAYPRR010000113.1:0-3168 GCA_964413245.1 uncultured Gammaproteobacteria bacterium | reverse complement strand
AAAATTAAAGAAAAATTTAAGTCTCCGGAAGAAATTTGGCGAAAATCAATTGATGTAATTAATTCTTCGGTGACCGTAGCTAGGGACCCAAATCAATCTGATGTTGAGCATTACGCGGCCGTAAAAGAGAAGCGAGCTGAGTATATTGAAGATTTGAGGCTAGCCTATAACGAAATTAATCAATTATTTCATGAAGAAAGGATAGCACAAGAAATCAGTAGTCCTTCGATTGCTGAACAGGCGCAAGTAGGTAGGCAACTTCCAGAATTAAAAAAACTAGCAAAAGAAAGTGTTGATCAAAATCAGGAAAACGTTAAAGAAGAAAGATATCATCCAGATCAGGTGACTATTCAATCGATGAAAGATTTCATCGATTTTAGTAAAAAGTATCGGGATCAAATTGAATCACGCCAGGCATTAGGTGAATCAACGGCTAGCATCATTTATGATATTTTCTATTCGGAGAATTTAGATAGTGAAGTCAGGCATCATGAAGATGATCCTGAGATCGAAGCTATAAATAATAAATTAAAGCAGGAAGCGGATAGAGTTGACGGCAGAATAAACGCATTTATAAATCGTTTGGAGGAAAATAGGAACGTATTAGAGATCATGCAAGACGTTTCGATGAAAAATCAAAATTGGCTTTACTATCGAAGTTTTGCTGGACATGATCGTAAATTACCGACGGGTCGTATATATCTAAATGTTGATTGGTCGGCAGCACCAGAGGCATTGCGCCAAATTTTATTATCCTGTTGGAAAGATGAGATTAGAATGGAAATTAAGACAGCTCTTTCTGTTGATGCTGTTGATATTAATCGTAACGATAGAGTTATTATCTATTTTAATGATAAGGATACAGAAAAGATTATTGAAAAAATAAACGAATTATATAAAAACAGACCTGAAATATTTTTAGATGGTGCACCACGATCAACGGCTCCAGTTGTAAACCGAGAAGGAGAAAAATTGAATGGCGTCCTATTTGCCGAGTCCCCAATAAATCATTATTTATCTTATGGCGAGGTAAGATCGGCGATTTTTGCTGATTTGTACGAACAATCGCGTAGGCTGAATTTAGAGATCGACGATCAAAGGTTTGAACCAGCAAAGCGTTTTAAAGCCGCTTGTTTGGCTCGTGGCGTTGATCCTGAGCATATTGCATTCAATGCGAATAGTCATGCATTTGGGGTAATCAAAGAACGAGCAAAACTAGTTAAAGAGTTGTCTTAATATTGTTATGGAGATCAAGGTTGCAATTTTTAATAATAAACAGGTGCGAAAACTCATTCATAAAAATGAATGGTGGTTTGTTATTAATGATGTAATTGAGTTTTTGACCGATTCAAACGACCCTGCTCAGTATTTTAAACGCTTGAAACAGAGAGATGAAGAATTAAAAAAACTGACTGAACAGGGATGGGTACAGCTTGTACCACCCCTTACACTTGAGGTCGAAACTGCTGGAGGATTGCAGAAAATGTATTGTTGGAATACCGAAGGAATATTTAGATTAATTCAGTCGATCCCATCACCAAAAGCTGAACCTTTTAAACGTTGGTTGGCTAAGGTTGGTTACGACCGAGATTGCCCGCAGTAAAGACGCTCAGGGTTTTGAGCAAAATAAAATTGTTGCTCAAAAAGGTGGTAATATTGCTGGCGAAGCACGACGAAAACTTGAAATTCAAAGCGGAAAAAAAGTTTCAAGCCAGGATAATTTTTTAAATAGTAAGCACGACGAGTCGATTGTTTAAGTATATGTTTCTCAATAAGCTTTAAGTGTTATGCAGAATAAGATTCAAGCTATTGTTTTAGCAGGCGGTAAGGGAACTCGTCTGGCGCCGTTGACGGACAATTTGCCAAAGCCATTAGTTCAAATTCGAGATAAGGCAATAATTTTGTACGTCTTGGAGCATCTAAAGAAATTTGGAATCACTAACATCGCCATCTCTACTGCTCATTTAGGTGAGATGGTTGAGACAGCGTTGGGCGATGGTAGTTCGTTGGGTTTGAAGTTAACTTATTTGCGTGAGCCAGAACCGATGGGAACTGGAGGTTGGACACAGCTGGTAAATTGGGACGATTTATCCGATGAGGTGATCGTGCTCAATGCTGATAATATTTTCTGGTTAGATCTTGATGCTTTTTTGGAACGTCACCGCCAAGGGAAATCATTAGCTACAATTGCAGCTGTGTCTATTCCGACGGCTGGAGTTTCAGGCGCTGAATTATTAGTGCATGATGAGGTAAAATATCAACTAGTTGATTATATTGATCGAACTTTATCGATGCCATATTTAGAATCGCAGGATGCAGTTTTTATTTCATCTGGTTGGTATGCGATGTCACCAAAGATTAAAGATCTGATTCCGGAACAAAATCCTATTTCAATGGAAAAAGATGTTTGGCCATTACTAGTTAAATCTGGGCAGGCGCTAGGTTTTTATGAGGCACTTGAACCATGGTTTGACTCTGGTACACATGAGCGGTTGGAGCGTATTGCTAAGTTTTTAGATGAACATCCTGAATTATTATGATCAAATGGTTGCTTGGAATTTTTGCTGTTATTTGTTTAACTACGACCATCGTGGTTGTGACTTGTGCTTGGCAATCGTATCGATTTTGGTTTCAAGCACCACAGAATATTAATTGGACGATTAATTTTGAAGTGAAATCTGGAGAAAGTTTGTCGCAGATTTCTGACCGTCTGAAAGAAGAGGACTTGGTCGCTAGTGCTTTCTGGTTTCGAGTTTATGTGATGTTGGCTGGAGAGAGTAAAAATATCCAAGCAGGGACTTTTGAAATTCCTGGTGAAATTAGTTACAGCGCGATCACCAATATTCTAGGGGTCGCTAAATCAAATGATGTTTCTTTAACTATTCCAGAGGGTTATACCATCAAGCAAATTGGAATATTAGTGGAAGATAAATTTTCTGTTACGCCAGAAGAATGGTTACGATTAACTGGCGTTAATTCGCCATTTGAAACTGATAGTTTTATTGTTCATTCTGGAAAACCCAACGATGTTGATTTAGAGGGTTACCTATTCCCTGATACCTACCGTTTTAATCCAGATGCTACCGGTGAAGAGATCGTTGGCCGTTTATTGGATACCATGGGGCAACGAATTGATTCGTTAAATGTGGCTTTTCCAGAAGTAGCCTG
>CAYPRR010000112.1:0-3188 GCA_964413245.1 uncultured Gammaproteobacteria bacterium | reverse complement strand
CGGACGAGGCGGCCATGAAAGTGGCGCTCACCGGCGTTCTCCTGACCTGGGTCGGGGACAAGAAAGCCTCAGAGAAGCAGACCACTTACGTCGTCGGCTTTCAATATCTCAACGGGAGACTCCATGTATCCGAGTTCAAGGAAACCAGCGACCAGGATCCGTTTGGTGCCGGCAATGGCACTGGCGCTGCTCCTCGGTAGCATCTCTGCCACGGCTTTCTCCGGGCAATATCTTGATGGCAGCCCGGATGACGGGTTGACCGCCACCGTGTCGCGCAGCGAGCCCAACCTTATCCGCGTCGAAGGCCGCAAGATTCGCCGCATTCAGGGCATCGAGGGCGAGTTTCTCGTCACCCCGGACAAAGAGACCGGCGCAGCTTATCTGAAGCCGAATACTGACAAGCCAATCTTCAGCGTCTTTGTCGCCGACGATGCAGGCCGCCACTGGAAGCTCATGCTCAAGGTCGCCGATGTGCCCGCCGAGACACTGGTCATTCGTGACCGCAGTCGCTTACGCGTCGATGGGAAGGTTTTCCTTGCCGACGACTCGCGCAATGCCGCGATCCGTCGTGTGTTGCTGGCTTTGGCGCGGGATGTCGAACCCGAGGACATGACCGCCAGAGACACGCTGGTGATCGTTCCACTCTGGAACGAAGCCCGCTTTGTTCTTGTAAGGACACTGGAGGGCGCCTTGCTCGGAGAAAAATACCAGCTGACCAATGTCTCTTCGTCGCGAATGGTCATCGACGAGCGCGAACTTTATCGGCGCGGTGTCTTGGCGGTCATGGTGGACTCGCTCGAACTAGAACCTGGCGAAGCGACCAACGTCATGGTGGTGCTGGAGGGGCGTGATGGCTGAAGCGCCGAAGAACCGGATCGCGGCTGCGGTTTCCAATCTGTCGCCCAAGCGCCGCCAGTACCTGATTTTGGTACTCGGCGCATCGGTTTTCCTGCTGCTCGTTTTCGGTGGTGTGGCGATCTGGGACAAGCCTGTTCAGCTCCCTCAGGGAGTGCCGCAGGCCCGCCCGCAGCCCATGCCCATCAATGCCCCTGGTGCGCAAGCCGATCCGCGCGACATCTGGATGAGCAAGTCCTCGGAACAGATGCGGCAGATGGAGGACATGATCCAGGGATTGCGTCAACAGGTCGACACTATCGAGAAAAAGCCGCCGCCCGCGAGCAACGCCAAATTTCCGGCAATGTCCATGCCTCCGGCGCCAGCCCAGATGCCGCCCGAGGCACGGTCGATGGCTTTGCTACCCCCGCCACCCGTAAAGCAGGAGATGGAAGGCAAAACCAGCGAGCCTCCGCCTGCACCTAGGCCTCCGGGGATTGCCTCGTTCGAGGTGAGCGAGGGCAAGGTGATCGTCCCTGAAGAGGTTCATAAAGCAGCCGGGAAAAAAGATGGGCGCAGCTACGTACCATCAGGCTCGTTTTTTAGGGCAGCGCTGCTAGGCGGATTGGACGCGCCCACTGGCGGCCAGGCACAGAGCAATCCCCACCCAATATTGATGCGGGCGCAGGACAACGCATTTCTGCCCAACCGCTACCGCTTCAAGATCAAGGAGTGTTTCGTGCTGGGTGCGAGCTATGGGGACATCAGTGCCGAGCGGGCCTACATCCGTCTCGAATCGCTGTCCTGCGTGCGCCACGACGGCAAGGCCATCGACGTTCCGGTGAAAGGCTACGTCGTGGGTGAAGACGGCAAGGCCGGTATGCGTGGTCGGCTTGTCAGCAAGCAGGGGCAGGTGCTGGCCAATGCCTTGCTGGCCGGGATTGGTGCCGGTATCGGCCAAGCATTCCAGCAGAGCGCCACCACCGTATCCACCAACCCGCTGGGGTCGATCGGCACAGTGGATCCCGGCAAGCAATTGCAGGCGGGGGTAGGGGTCGGGGTTGGCAAGGCGCTCGACCGTCTTTCCCAGTATTACATCACTCTCGCCGAAAAGATGTTCCCGATCATTGAGGTCGATGCAGGTCGCACGGTCGATGTGGTGTTCACCAAAGGCTTTTCTCTCGATGCGGGCAATGTGGGCAATGAGGCAGATAACTACACCGATATCTGGCGTCGGGGCCGCGAAGTCCAGAACAAACCCATCGAACCCTACAAGGAGTGACTCATGCAGTTCAATCAACCACTGTTCAAACGCCTGCCCATACTTTTCGGATTGATGCTGTCGATGGCTGCGCAGGCCGATGATGGCGCCGGGAATCTGGAAAAACGTCTCAAGGACTTGTATCCGGCAACCCGGATCGAGCGCGTCCAGACCTCGGAAATTCCGGTTCTCTACGAGGTAACGATGGGCAAAAATTCGGCTTATACCGACGCGACCGGGCGCTATTTCATCTTCGGCCATCTCTACGACATGAAGACACAGCGCGACCTGACCGCCGAGCGCATGGGAAAGCTGCAACGCATCGACTTCTCCCGGTTGCCGTTGGGTGATGCCATCAAGACGGTGCGCGGCAAGGGTGAGCGGGTGCTGGCGGTGTTTTCCGATCCGGACTGCCCGTACTGCAAGCGGCTTGAAGCCGAGTTAGACAAGCTGGACAACGTCACGCTCTACATCTTTCCCTATCCTCTGGAAGGTTTGCACCCAGAGGCCGTGGACAAGGCCGTCGCGGTTTGGTGCGCGCCGGATCGCGCCCGCGCCTGGGCCGATCTCATGAAAACCGGCAAGGTGCCAGCGAAGCGGGACTGCGAGAATCCAATACAACGGAACATCCAACTGGCGCAGCGGCTTGGTATCAACGGAACTCCAACCATGGTTTTCGCCGACGGGCGCATGTTGCCCGGCGCTGCTACCAGTGATCGCATCGAGCAATGGCTTGCAGAGAGTCGGCCATGAGAATCAGGTGCTGGCTTGTGAGTCCGTTGTTGCTTGCGCTGACCGGATGCGCGGGCACGATGTCGGGACTGGATGGGCAGGGAAAGTTTTCCTGCAAGGCGCCGGACGGTATTTCCTGCGCATCACTCTCCGGAGTTTATGCCAATGCCGTACAGAATAATCTGCCGGGTCAGCGACCGCCTACGGAAACAGCCAAAGGAGAATCGGCAGCACCAAAAATTGTGCACCAGGCGCCGATTTCTGGCGAGCCAATCCGCAGCGCCCAGAAAGTGCGGCGCGTGTGGCTTGCGCCGTGGGAGGATGACGAGGAGGTGCTGCACGACCAGTCGTACTTCTATCT
>CAYPRR010000111.1:0-3218 GCA_964413245.1 uncultured Gammaproteobacteria bacterium | reverse complement strand
CCATTTTATAGCAAAATTGCCGGTGCTAAGCACCGGCAATTTTCTAAAATCTATTTCATTTATCTGGCGCCCATTCGAGTTTCGATGATCGTTTTAGCCACGTTTGGAGGGACTTCTTGGTACGCATGGAATTCCATGCTGTAAGAAGCGCGACCTTGGGTCATCGAACGCAAGCTAGTAGCGTAGCCGAACATTTCAGCCAATGGCACGATTGCGCGAACGGTTTTGACGTTACCACGATCCCCCATCTCTTGAATCTGCGCACGCTTCGAGTTCAAGTCACCGATTACGGTTCCCATGAAATCTTCTGGAGTCACCGCTTCAACTTTCATAACTGGTTCGAGCAACACTGGCTTGGAGTTAAGCACAGCGGTTTTGAACGCCATCGATCCAGCCATTTTAAAAGCCGCTTCGTTAGAGTCAACGTCGTGATACGAACCATCAAATACTGTAGCGCGGATTTTGATAAGTTGATAACCAGCCAAGACACCACGATCCATTGCTTCCTTCACACCCTTTTCGATTGGAGCAATGAATTCTCGAGGAATCGAACCGCCCTTGATTTCTTCAACGAACTCAAAGTTTGGACCGTCTTCTTCCAAAATTGGCTCAACTCGCAACCAACAGTGACCATACTGACCACGACCACCTGACTGCTTGATGTACTTACCTTCACCTTGCCCACTAGCACGGATTGTTTCGCGGTAGCTAACCTGTGGCTTACCGACGTTCACTTCGACTCCGTACTCACGCTTCATGCGATCAACGATAATTTCCAAGTGAAGTTCGCCCATACCAGAAATAATCGTCTGGAGCGTATCTTCGTCTGTTCGGACGTGGAAGGTTGGATCTTCTTCAGCTAATTTCGACAAGGCCATGCCCATTTTTTCCTGGTCGACCTTGGTTTTTGGTTCCAAAGCCTGAGAGATAACTGGTTCTGGGAATGTAATGCTCTCTAACAAAACTGGATTTTCTGGATCACACAAAGTGTTACCAGTCGTTGTTCCCTTCAAGCCAACAGCGGCAGCGATTTCACCGGCGTAAACCTCATCCACGTCTTCACGTGAGTTGGCGTGCAAACGAACAATACGAGAGATGCGTTCTTTTTCGCCAGTTGTCGAGTTCAAAACGTATGTTCCAGCTTTCAAAGTTCCAGAATAAATACGGAAGAAGGCAAGCTTACCAACAAATGGATCGGCAGCGATCTTAAAGGCCAAAGCGGAAAATGGCTCGCTATCTGATGCCTTGCGATCGATTTTGATATCCAAATCATCTGGGTCAAAACCAACCATTGGAGGAACATCGAGTGGCGACGGCAAGTAAGCGACCACAGCATCAAGCATCAACTGAACACCTTTGTTCTTCAAAGCCGAACCACACATCACCGGGAAAATGTTAAGCGTGATTACAGCGTGACGCAAGATACGATGAATTTCGTCTAGAGGAATCTCTTCTCCGGCCAAATACTTACCCATGGCCGCTTCATCATTTTCCACGATCGCTTCCATGAGTGAAGCGCGATACTTTTTAGCATCTTCCAAATATTCTGCTGGCACATCGATAATATCAACATCTTTACCCATTTCATCTTTGTAGATGTGAGCCTTCATGGTCAACAAATCTATGATACCGTTAAAGCCATCTTCGCGGCCGATCGGCAACTGAATTGGGTGCGCCTTCTTGGTCAGACGATCGGAAATAGATTTCAGGTCCTTATAGAAATCTGCACCAGTGCGGTCCAATTTATTGATAAAGCAAATACGTGGCACGCTGTACTTATCAGCCTGGTGCCAAACAGTTTCAGACTGTGGTTCCACACCAGCCACACCGTCAAAAACCGTCACGCCACCATCGAGTACGCGAAGCGATCGTTCAACCTCAACGGTGAAATCGACGTGTCCTGGAGTATCAATAATGTTAATACGGTGGCCTTTCCAGAAACAAGTTGTAGCGGCGGCGGTGATCGTAATGCCACGCTCCTGCTCCTGCTCCATCCAGTCCATAGTTGCTTCACCTTCGTGAACCTCACCAATTTTATGCTTTTTACCGGTATAAAAAAGCACACGTTCGGTGGTGGTAGTTTTACCAGCATCGATGTGCGCGATGATACCAATGTTTCGGGTCTTTTCTAAGGAATATTCTCTCGGCATATAGAAATAAGTAGGGGCGCGATTAATCGCGCCCTTTTAAATTGAAATCAAATTATCTGGCAAAGTGAGCGAAGGCACGGTTAGCTTCGGCCATGCGAATAACATCAGCGCGCTTCTTACAAGCTTCACCTTCACCCTTAGCAGCAGCCAAAATTTCAGCCGATAGGCGTTGCGCGAATGGTTTGCCCTTCTTAGAACGAGCAGCATCTAACAACCAACGGTAAGCCAAGGCGTAACGACGATCGCCACGTACTGGAATTGGAATCTGATAGTTAGCACCACCAACGCGGCGAGACTTAACTTCCACCGCTGGAATAACGTTCTTCAAAGCATTTTCGAAAACGTCCATTGGAGCTTCCTTTGATTCCTCAGCGATGATATCAAAAGCATCATAGACAACGTGTTCAGCGGCCGTTTTGCGACCATCAAACATGACGTAGTTAATGAGCTTAGTAACGAGAACCGAGTTGAACTTGAAGTCTGGGGCTAAAATTCGTTTTGGAGCTTGTTTACCACGCATAGTGTCTTATCTTTAGTTCTCACCTTCCCATCGTGGAGATGGTAATGAGAAAGTTTAATTATTTTTTCTTATCGGCCTTAGGAGCCTTGGCACCGTACTTGGAACGGCTACGACGACGACCCTCAACGCCAGTAGTATCATAACGGCCACGAACGATGTGATAGCGCACACCTGGCAAGTCTTTAACACGACCACCACGGATCATAACGATCGAGTGCTCCTGCAAGTTGTGACCTTCACCTGGGATGTAGGCAGAGACTTCAGTGCCGTTAGACAAGCGAACACGAGCGATTTTACGCAAAGCCGAGTTTGGCTTCTTTGGGGTCATTGTGGTGACCTTCACACAAACACCACGCTTAAATGGCGAACCGGCCACCAAAACTGTGCGCTGGCGGTGCAAGGTATCCAAAGTGTACTGCATGGCAGGTGACTTGGACTTACCTTTTTGGATATTACGTCCTTTTCGTACTAGTTGATTGATTGTAGGCATATATAAAGTTGTCGCAAATTTATCACGCCGGCAAAAATTCGTCAATAATTGAGGTGGG
>CAYPRR010000110.1:2706-3223 GCA_964413245.1 uncultured Gammaproteobacteria bacterium | reverse complement strand
TGCATCAATCGCCTCTTCGTCGACCACCGATTCTTCCGAGTCAGTCACCAGCACACCCTTTAATTCTAAAATAATCTTTTGTGCCGTCTTTTTACCAACACCAGGAATACCCGTTAGAAAATCGATATCACCAGCTAGAATCTTCTCGATCACGCTATCGTGTCCAGCATTACTCAGAATCTTGGCCGCTAACTTTGGCCCAACACCGTTAACCTCAATCATCGTTTCAAAAAGTTCCAAGGCCTCAATACTCGCAAAACCATACAATTCACGACGATCTTCTCGGACTAAATCAAAAGTATAAACAATTAGTTTTTGCCCAATTTGAGCGTCAAAACCCACACTAAAAACCTTAAAACCAACGCCATTAACCTTCAAAATCGTCCAATCGGCTCTACGAACAATAACTTCACCTTCTAGATAACCGATCATAGGCATCCATTCTCCCAAGTATTCCTATTGGCGTCAAAGAGTCGCTGCGCCTTAGCCAGTCGTTTTAATAATTCTTTATTTTGTA
>CAYPRR010000110.1:0-2696 GCA_964413245.1 uncultured Gammaproteobacteria bacterium | reverse complement strand
CTCGACTAACTCTTTTCTTCCACGCCCAAAAGGAATTTTAGTTAATTGAAAAACTTCATCAGAAGACAAACCAGCAGCCTTTAACAAGGCCTTAAATTCCTTTTTCTGAGCCAGACGAATTTCTTCTCGACGTTTAGCTCGACGAGCAGGAGCTGCCAATTCTTCACTACGCCAAAAATTAAAAATTGAAACTAAATCAACAGCAAACCCACCATTTCGATAAGACAATGAACCAATAGCCGAATCTAAAAAAACACAGGCCAATAAAATATCTAAAGCTTCATTGGCATCAAGCTTCATCTTATTAGCTCGAGCAATGAGTAATTCAAACTTAGAAACATCGGGTCCTTTGCTAAAAAAATCAAGAACATCAATGTGATTTTCCATGGCGAAAGCTAAAAGCTGTGCATCACGTGGCTCAAGGTGCAAGCTCGACTCAATCGCCGTTCTAGACTCTCGATATTGTGGTCTCAAAGCCGCCCGAGCATGGCCCAGATAATGCGTTTCGATTTGATATTCATTAAAAAATCCAGTTATCACTTCCCCGCCAGATAGATCCTGATGAGCCAGCTCAAAAGCCTTGAACAATTTAAAATATAACGCCTGTTCAACTTGGCTGGCCGTCACATTCAGACGGTGTTTATGCTGTGAAAAACCATCAGCAGCTCCTTTTGAATTCGCGTGAGCATCAAAAGAAACGATGAATGGTTTAGCGATATCGTGCAGTAAAGCAAAGGCCTGAAGTGTAGCAGCGTTAGCTCTAATTACCTCTTCTAATTTTAGAATGTCTTCGCGCCAATATTTTTCACCAACTAATTCTTCAACGGCCAATAAACTTTGACCGTCCAATATTCCCAAAAATCCAGCAAGCATCCTTTCGATGTGAAATCGAACAAAAATGCCCTCGCAGTGCCACGGAGCTGATTGCGGACAATGGTCGAGTTTCTGAAGTTCAGGCGCCAGTTTAGACGCATCAACCAGAACTTTTCGCGCCTGGTTTTTCCGTTCCATCGTAAAAATATCTTCTTCTAGCCAACGTAAAAATGGCTTTGAGTCTTTTATATTTGTCAGCTTCGACTTGACAGAAAACATAATAAATGGTAAACTTCTTCTCTGATCTGAGGTGCTCGTGAACGGTTAATCGATGCTTCTTCTTAGGGGACCAAACGTCTATGTCGACGCCCCTCAACACGACGAATTACCAGTAGACAGTTCGTCGAAAGTTTCGTGGCCCAACGGCCAAGTGTAAGAACAAGATCGAAAAACCAATTGTCTCGCTAACTGAAGGCCGCAAAGCCATCGATAAAGCAGACGCACAGCATCACCACACCATAGAGAAAAATCTGACTTCTCCCAATCTCGACCGGCCCGTGCTCTAAGCTCGGTGTCCGGTCAAATTTTTTATTTATTTGGCGTCGCTGTTTGCCAAGCCACACCAAACATAAAACGCATCGTATCGGCAAAAACCTTGTTTTCGATAATCACCACTTCGATATCGCCGACAAAATTAACGAAAGCGACATGTGCGGCGTAAATCCAAATATTACCCTGAAAATCTCCGAATTTTTTATCTAAACGTCTAAATTCCGCTTTTGGATTAGGATTTCGCAGCTCACCAAGATGTAAAACTTTAACTGGAATATCTTGATAACCCTCAGCCTTTCTGGCTTCCGACAATAGTTTTTGGTCAACAAAAGTATAAACAGTATCGATATTTGCTACTTCCATTAAATCGTTTGCCTTCATAGCCACGACATCACGGAACAAAGCACGAACACCTTCTTCACCGGTATAAAAACGAACTCGAGGGTGCACGCCGCCTTTCATAACTCGTAATTCAGGCAACATTCTGTCGAGTGATCCAAGCTGAATTTTCATGCGCTCCATTCGGCCGTGAAAATAATCTTCTAGTTTTTCTGGATCTTCAGCGCTGAAAACTGTTTTTTTACCTTTTTCAAAAGTACTCACCAAGCCTTTTTCCTGAAGATGGCTGATGATTTCGTATGCGGCTGTTCGGCTAATCTCCGCTCGCTTGGCCACATTTTGAACACTTTCCGGCCCAAGTTCAAGCATCGAAAGATAAACTCGGGCTTCTGTCTCCGATAATCCAAGTTCAATTAGAGTTTTTTTGATATTTGCAGACATAGGGGAAAATTAGCTTGTAGAAAGTAGCTTGTAGATTATTAATACCAACACTATACAATTAATTTCAGCACTTCGTCGAGCAGTGGAAGTGGTCGATCAACAGTTGCGAGCATGCCCCAACAACGATCTTGGCCAAAAGTAAACCCTCCAAAATGATCGAACAATGCCTTAGCACGGTCACTGTCCTGAACGTAAATTCGTCTTTCACCTTGAAGAATAACTAATGTCGGTGGGCCCGCTGAATATTCACGGGCGATGATAAATGACAGTGCCTCACGGATACTCAACATGTCATCATCGAGCTTAATAATCACCAAACCATCACGCTCTTCGCGCTCCCGCCAAGCGACTTCGGCATCTATTTCCTCTTGTGCAAATTTATCAGCATCTAACTCTTTGGCTAGCGCCCGATAACCAGCAATTCCCCGTTCGATATTTTCCTGGGCCCAACCTTCTTTCTTTAACTCCCAAATAAATCCCCGATCGATCAGACCAACAGCATTAACCACAATTGGATCAAAACCCAATTTAATAATCGCCTGATCATCTAA
>CAYPRR010000109.1:0-3252 GCA_964413245.1 uncultured Gammaproteobacteria bacterium | reverse complement strand
CATTAAAAAAGCCTTCAAGCTTTCGGAGGACTTCATGAAGAACCCGGAAGTCGCGTCGGCGAAAGCAGACGATCTGGTCGGAGACCTCGACCTGGGCTAAGCGCCCTACTGGCCACGACGTTTCTGTAACGACGTGGCCATCATTTTTTCTAGATGGCCTGCGTGTAATCAGACTACACGGAAAATTACCGTGTAGTCTGATTACACAATTCGCTATCCCGTCCTTTCACAATTCGGAGTCACTATGGACAGCTACTCACTCGCAACAGCAAAACCTGAAGATCAGGCTCGCGCAAAGGCGCGTTTGCTATACGAAGCACTTCAACAGATCGCTAGCTCGGGTGCAGAACTCGACCTTTCGTCTGGCCTTAATGCCATTTTGGCACGCGTAACTCGTGCCTTTGGTCTTAGTCAGCGTGACCCGCTGTACACGGCCAAAGCGCAGGCGATCGCCATCGTCACCATCAACCTGGGGCTGGAATATGCCACTGGTGGTGACCTCAACAAGGCAGTCAACGCTCTAACCCGCAACCCGATCGAAGCGATCTATGCCATTGGGGAAAAAATCTCCACAGAACTCAGGGATCGTGTAATCCAAGTTCAGGCAGACGCCTTTGTTACGATTCGTCGTGACTCTTGTGCATCCACCTACTACGGCGTAACCGATAGCCAAACAGAAACTCAACTTTCAAACTGGGTGACTAAAGGTCTATCGGAACACCAGTTCTTGCCGATTAGTTCGATGGTAGAAATCAATGCCATTAAAGCTGTACTAGAGCGCGTTATGCTCGAAACAGCACTAGCAAAAAAAATCGATTGGAGCCATGTACTTGGTGAACAGACTGAAGAAGCGCGCTTCTCTGCCAAACTTTTTGCTCGTGTTCGTAAGGACACTTACAGCATCCGAGGTGGGGTCTGGAAGCCATTCCTGCTGTCGATCATCATGCAAGCAATGACAGAGGGCTGGATACGCAACAAGAATCAGCTAGCCTTTGTTGATCGTTTTGCGGTCATCGAGTTTCTTGACTTGGTGAATAACCACTTCGACGAAATAAGCGGTCGAGCTAATCTCGCCATCTACCGGATCACGCAAGTGGCCACTCGGAAGTACGGTGATGTTGTTCGCATCAGCTATACACCAAATGAAATCGAAGACATCTTCAGCTTCGCGCAAAGTTGTCTGTACGAACTGTCACAACAGGCGCGGGATTTTTACGCAGAAAAAACCGACGCTGAAATCCTCAATGCTGAAGTCATCGATCGCTTTTGGCGAGATCGTATCCTCCTCTCTTCCACGGTTCCTTACGATGTTCGCATCGCGGAATCTGGCGCAGCTTGGGAGAAGCTGTCGCAGATGAAAACTCTGACGGCACTCACGCATTTGGTTAAGGGCTTTCAGCACTGGCCAATAGCTGAACAGGAACGATTTTCCGCAATCATTGACCTCAACTCGATGCTCGATGCAATCGGTAGCCCAAGCGATCAATCCAAAGCCCTTTACGAGCTTTGGCAGGCGCTTGGACCAGTAGAAAAGACAATTGGAACCGCAAGGTCTATTGTTCTTAACTGCATCAACTGGACAAAAAGGACCAACTTACTGGTAGCGCTATATGATGGTGCCGACTACCGCCATTATGCCAACGCTATTACAGAAGGCGCTAGACTAGCGGACTGGAATTTCGATCAAATCCTTTCACTGCAAAAAAATAATGCTGGCCGTGCCTTCCTAGAGATCGCTCTACGCTGCGTCAGCACCACGCTTACGCAGGAACAGTGGAACAAAATCTATGAGCTAGCCTCCAGCGATTGTGGCCTAAGCATCGAACAAGCCTGGAATGCGATGGGCGCAGATCGCCAAGCTAAGGACTTTATGAAGTTCAACGCCCGTGACTTCGCGATTCTCATCCTTAATTGGCAATGGAATAAGGTGAAGAGCTTTCTCGAACCAATTTTCGTAGCTAACGAAAAGGACCCAGAATTCCATAAGCAGTTCCGCTATTGGTATCAGGGTGGCGCAACACGCAACTCCAGCTTCATCGCATCTGATAGGTGGAAAAAGCAGTTTGAAGAACTGTGCCGTCAGTACCTAGGCTGGAGAACATCGGAAGAGCAGATATTTGATTCGTTGCCAGCTGGACATTCAAAACGGCGACAATTCGATCGTAGACTCAATGAGGCAACGATCGCGAAACTTGCAACGGAGAAACCATGGGAACGACTCATGAAAATCGAATCATGGGACGACCTGTGCGAAGTCTTGAAAAACTTCGTTCTCTGGCCAGAAACAGAGCAGGACGGTGTCGCGCTGTCTACTTTTCGGATCGATTCACAGCTCGATCTACTACTCGGACCAGACGATCAGGTACGAGGCATCACACACCTAGAAAAAGCTATGGAAGGCCCGTTTCGGAACTCGCCGTATGTGGCAACCGTCCTAGCAGAAATCATCAGCTGGGAAAATCGGCACAACCTGGCGTTGGCATTGTTGGTTGATAAGCAACGAATGCGCTCACTTACCATAACCTTAACCAGAAATGTTCGTTGGCCGGTAAATCTCATCAAGCAGTTACCGAATGACCAGGAGCTACTGAAGCAGGCGCTTGTCAGCATACTTACGCCAACAATAGATAAGGAATGGGCAGAATTCTGTCGGGGTTGCTCCAATATTGATCTCTGGGTCGCTGAAATCGCCTGGAATAAATTGAGCGACCAGCAAAAGAAGAGGTTCTTCATGCATTTTACTGCGCAACAAATATCCGGCCTTATCGTCTGCTTAACCGAAGATGAAGTCTACAACTTCTTTAAGGTAATTCTAGATGAACAGGGAGGTGATGAGACGTTCAAAAGGGACTTCAAGTTCTGGTACTACGGTGGAATTCGTGGTTGGACAAGGTTCCTTATGCTTGATTCATGGAAACCACGCCTTGAGACGCTATTTCAAGAGCGACTCGGCTGGGTAATGAAAAACAAGCTGGAGACAAGACCCAAACCAGGCAAAAAACTGGTGCCTGCTACCAATGAACCAGCACAATTGTTGGTTTTAAATGACTATCTTAACCATCAGCTTAATCAGACTGAATGTGCTAAAGCACAAGCCAGGGCGTTGATTGATCTTTGGCAAACCGCTGGAGGTAAATCAAATCATACGGCATTAAACAAAATCTGCGAGCTAATTGAATGGACAGATCGCGCAGAGTTGATCGCGCAGTTAAACCAGGTAGAATTCGAAGTTGGTGACAATCTACTATTGGA
>CAYPRR010000108.1:0-3253 GCA_964413245.1 uncultured Gammaproteobacteria bacterium | reverse complement strand
CCGTTGATAAATTTATCTAAATCTATTTCTTTTTTTGCCTGAATTTCCTTAATCAACTTATTGGCCGAAACTTCACCAAACTTTTCCAAACCGATCAAATCTTCAACTTTTAGGCGAAAAATATCTGGCGCCGATAAAATTAATCCAAGCGATACCAACCGATCAACTATTTTATCACCCAGCCCAACAATGTCGAAAGCTCGAGCAGCGTGCAAAACATTTTGCATCTCCATGGCAAAACAAGTCTTGTTGGAACAATAGTAATCGACTTCGGAATCGCGATGAATAATCGGACTCTGACAAACCGGACATTCCGTTGGAACTTTAATTGCTTGCTCGTTGCCATTGCGCAATTCAGACAGAACTTTAGTGATTTTTGGGATAATATCACCAGCTTTAGTGAGAATCACTGTATCACCAACCTTCAAACCTAGACGCTCGATTTCATCAGCATTATGCAACGTGGCGTGAATCACCGTGGTGCCGGCAACCTGAGTTGGCTCAACATTAGCAACTGGCGTCAGCTTACCCGTTCGACCAACAAACCAATCAACCGATAAAACCTTGGTGGTCGCTTCTTCGGCTGGAAATTTCCAAGCCACCAAACCACGAGGTGTTTTTCCGACCACGCCAAGTTGATTGAAAATTTGATTATCATTAACCCGAACAACCATACCATCAATCCAAAAGCCGATTTTTTCTCGCTTTCGCTGTAACATCTGCCAAAACTCTTCAGCCTCCCGATGTGATTTAATCACATCAGAGAGTGGCGCCGGCTTAAAACCAAGATCGCGAAGTAATCCCCATTCTTCTGATTGTTTAGTTTGACCTAAATCGGTGACTAAATCCCAGGCACAAAATGACAACTTTCGAGAAGCCGTAATCGTTGGATCCAACTGGCGAACCGAACCGGCGGCCGCATTTCGCGGATTAGCAAAAGTTTGCTCACCACGCTTCTGTTGTTCTTCGTTAAGTGTTTTGAAATCATCGGTTTTGATGTAGACCTCGCCACGGACTTCAACAATCTCCTCCCCCATCCCCTCCTTAACTGGAGGGGTGTTTCGTAATACCAGTGGAATCGATTCGATCGTTCGAGCATTTTGAGTGATATCTTCACCGACCAAGCCATCGCCACGAGTCGCCACTGATTTAAGAATGCCGTTTTCGTAAATTATTGAAATCGCCAAACCATCCAATTTCGGCATGCAAAAATATTCTTGTCGTAGGGGCTGGTCTGTGACCTGCCCTGTGCTCGAATTTGATTCGAGATAATTCGCATTTCGCTTTTTCCAATCAGAAAATTCCTTAGCGGAGAAAACATCTTCCATCGATAACATTCGGTTCTGATGAGTCACTTTTTGAAATTTATCCAATGGCCTGCCACCAACACGCTGAGTTGGCGAATCGGAAGTAATCAATTCAGGATATTCCTGTTCCAATTTAAAAAGCTCATGCTTAAGCGCATCCAAAGCCGAATCTGAAATTTCAGCCTGGTCTAAAACATGATATTGATAACGATATTTATCAATCGTTTGACGTAATTTTTCGATTCGATCAGCGGCTTCAGCTTTAATCATAACGCACACAATTGTACCAAAAAAAATAGCCCCTGTCGCTTCGGTAAGCTTGCAGGGAGGATTCGCTAGAGTGCGAACCAGACGTCAACGTCAACAGATCTAACCCGAGGCTCGATCTTCAGCAGGATGAGCTGGTTTTCACCAACCCAACAAACGTGGCTGGGCAAATTCTGTCCCAGCTCGACAATCGGACCGGGCTTTTCCGTAGGTACCAGAACAGACTTTCGAGGGTCGATGGTGATGTAGTGGGCCGTGCCATCAGCCAACCTGACCACCGCGAGCAGTGGCAAGCAGTCCATCAGCCTTGACTGCCAGTCGATGTAGACGTTACCACCATCGTCGGCCATCACGAACAGTTTCGTGTCAATGAGGTCGAGTACCGTGACCGTGAAGTACTCTTGACCAGCACGCGAAGCACGAAACAGTAGATCGTTGTTGACGAACTTAATCGCCAGCACCGAATCGTAGTCTATGGTTTTAGAACCCAACCAGACAACAGTTTGCTGCCCAGCGATTTCAATCACCGTTGCCGACCCAGCCGGGTGCTCGGCTGTCTGAACAATTCGCGGCGAAGGGGCCACCGCTCCGGTTACAGGCTCATCAGCCAAAGAAACAGGTGAAAGGAACAGGGCGAAAAAAAGACCGAACAAGGTCACCTCGTGAACGTTAGATTACTCTCCTGCAAGCAATAAGTCAATAAAAATAGTCTATTTATGCAAAAAATCCTAAATACCAAGTCAATATCTGTTCTCCGAACAATAAAGTGATAATAATTGAAACCGACATAAAGGTACCAAACGGCACCTGCCCTTCTAACGTTCGCTTTTTGGTCAAAATCAAAATGATACCAATTATCGCACCCAATATGTAAGACAAAAACAAAGCCACTAAACCCTGCTCAATACCAAGCAGGAAGCCCATCAACATGCCCAATCGGATATCACCACCCCCAACCCACTTCCCCTTGGAAGCCAAAAACTGGAAGGCAAAAAATGATCCAATAAATAAACCACCAAGCAAAATTGAATTGACTGGCGCGCCCAACCACAAGTTCATGGCCAGCGCAATAATCATTGCCGGAAAAGTAAAACGATCCAAAATGTAATAATAACGGAAGTCGTAAACGAAAATAATCGTCAGGAAAACCGCCATGGCTGCATCGCGAATGAACAACAGGAACCATTCATTAGCTTCAATGTAACCAGGCAAACCAAAACCCAGTGCGGCGCGAGCGTAAAGAACCCCAAATATTACGCCCATCAACAGCTCGATTACCGGATACTGCCATTCAATAACCGCAGTACATTTTCGGCAACGACCCTTCAGTGCAAAATAACTAATTACCGGAATCAAATCAAAAGCTGCAATCGGTTCTTCACATTTCATGCACTTTGATCGCCCAGTCAGCATCTTCTTGCTTTGCGTTCGAAAAACCACCACGTTGATAAAACTGCCAAAAGCTATACCTATTAAGCTTGCGACTATAGTTGAAAAAATTAATCCCATACCTATTGAGGTGTTGATGAGAACAGTATGCAAGCACCATCAGTCAACCCGATTGGAGTAGCGCAATTTAAACCAGCCGTTAAACCAATCACAGGATTATCATGTTCAAGCTCAAATTGTATTTGGTACTGCGTATTTGAACCTTGAAAACAATAACCATCTCTGGAACC
>CAYPRR010000107.1:0-3264 GCA_964413245.1 uncultured Gammaproteobacteria bacterium | reverse complement strand
CCGAACCGGAGCTAACAAACCGTGAGAGATTAGAGCTCACCTACAACCTAACCGAACAATACGAAAAAGAAACTCAAACCCTTCGTGAGCGTGGATTATTGGAAACCAACAAAGATGGCGTGGAGTTCATTCGTGGAATAGATGGCTTAGAATATCTGTTGCCATCACTCGAAACCATAGCTAACCGTCTACTCGAACAAAAAGAAACATTAGACATCAAAGCTGAGCAAGGTTTTACCAAGTTGATCATGGTGCCGTTTGCTGTTAGTTTAGATCGACAGAGAAGCACTTTAAAACAATTTTTAGTAGATTACAAAGAGAAGCATCCTGGTTGTGAAATTCATGCAGTTTCTCCAGTTTCGACTATGGGAGAATATTTTGGCGCTGATGTTTTTGAGGGATTGATTTACGGTGTCAAAAAGTTCAGCGATGTTAGTGTGGAATATGAAGGACAAACTAAGGCTCAGATTCTTAAGGCCCAAAGCAACGCCCAGGACCCTCTAGCTGGTTGGCGAGTAGAGTTGTTCCAGACTGGTATTCAGGATAGATCTATTATACGTGCTGGTGATGACCGCAATCTTGGCATCCGTAGTATTCCTCGTACCGGTGAAGGCCGAGTAGATGGAAAATTTCACCCACGCCCAGAAATCGAGGCTGGTAAGAGTCCTAATGAATATCTAGCCGAACAACTTCCTGGCGAATCCGGTCAAATACCAGAGGATTGGATGTGTATTTTTATTTGTCATTTACAGGAGACTGGAAAATTTTTAGATGATTTGAATGGCGATGAAAGTTCGCTAGCGTTTTTAACCGGCTCTTGGTTTAGGGATGAGGGTAAAGTCCCATGTGCCTACGTAAATACTCCCACTAGGCAAGTGTGTTTCAACTCACTTTTGCCGGTCTTTCCGAGTGAGAATTATGGTTCTAGATATTTAGTGCTAATCTGAGTTAACTGCCACTTGCCGAAAGTGCGATTTTCTGGGAAAATTTGTTCATTATGGAAAATGAACAATTGCACGCCATGCGACACACGGCAGCTCACGTTTTAGCGGCCGCTGTTAGCAGATTATATCCAGAAGCTAAATTTGGTGTTGGTCCAGTCGTTGAGAACGGTTTCTTTTACGATATTTGGTTACCAACGCCTTTGCTGGAAGAAGACTTGAAGAAAATCGAGAAAGAGATGCACAAAGTTGTTAATCAGGGTCATGCCATGTCCAAATCGGAAATGTCGATCGACGAAGCGATCGAATTTTTCCGTGCTCGTAATCAAGATTTCAAAGTTGAATTACTGACCGATTTGAAAGAGAAGGGGACGACTAAATTAAATGAAGAAGAAGCGCAGGATTTGGACGTGGCCAAGCCAAGTGTGGCGACAATTTATACAACTGGTGAATTTATCGATCTTTGCCGTGGACCGCACGTCAGCAACACTAAAGAAGTTGGCGCTTTTAAACTTTGGAAAATTGCTGGTGCTTACTGGCGTGGCGATGAGACTAATCCGCAGATGCAACGGGTTTACGGTTTGTGTTTTGAAACTGAGGTGGAGTTGGATGCTTATTTGGTGCAACTAGAAGAGGCGAAGAAGCGCGATCATCGTAAGCTGGGTGCTGAACTCGGTTTGTTTGCTTTCTCGCCACTGGTTGGTTCTGGTTTGCCATTGTTTACACCAAAAGGCACAGTGATTCGTCGTCAGCTGGAAGAGTTCGTTTGGCAGTTGATGAAGCCGTATGGTTACGACCGCGTGCATATTCCGCACTTGGCGAAAACTGATTTGTATAAGACTTCCGGTCACTGGGACAAGTTCATGGACGATATTTTCCATGTTTCTTCCAAAAAATCAGACGAACAATTTGTGCTCAAACCGATGAACTGTCCACACCACACCCAGATTTTTGCTTGTGAACCACGTTCTTATCGGGATTTGCCATTGCGTTTTAGCGAGGTGACCACGGTTTATCGTGACGAGAATACCGGTCAGTTGGCCGGACTAACGCGTGTTCGTTCCATCACTCAAGACGATGCTCATATTTTCTGTACGCTCGAACAGGTGAAGCAGGAGGCGATGGGCATTTATGAAATCATTACCAAGTTTTACACCGCCTTTGGCATGCCATTGCGTATTAGATTATCGGTTGATGATCCAGCTCACCCAGAGAAATATTTGGGTGGTGCTGAAGTTTGGGCGGGAGCGGTCGCAACTCTTAAGGGCTTGCTGGACGATCTTGGTAAGACATATGAATTGGGTGTTGGAGAAGCGGCGTTTTATGGTCCGAAGATCGATTTTATGGCACAGGATGCTATTGGCCGTGAGTGGCAATTAGCAACGATTCAATTGGACTTCAATCAGCCAGAAAGATTCGGCTTGGAATACGCAGCTGCTGATGGCTCACGACAGCGTCCAGTGATGGTTCACCGGGCAATTTCTGGATCACTTGAACGTTTTACAGCTGTGTTAATCGAGCATTACGCCGGTGCTTTCCCAATGTGGTTAGCGCCAGAGCAAGTTCGGGTTTGTACCGTGGGTGATGACTTTGCGCCGTTTGCCAAGGAGCTGGTTCGGAAATTAAAGATGGCTGATGTTCGCGCAGCACTTGATGATTCTAACGATAAAGTCGGTAAGAAGATTCGTAATGCCGCCATGATGAAAACACCATGGACGATCGTCATTGGCGCCAAGGAAGTTGAGGGAGGAGATTTCCAGGTGAAAATATTCGGTCAGGAGGATCAGCTGATTATAAAATCCGAACAGCTACTTGAGCAAATTTTATTGGCTTCGAAGATGCCAGTTTAGGCTTCTGGCATCGCTAGTGGCATTAAAGAAATCGCGCGATCGGCTAAGCCGGTCGCCATTTCTTTAAGAGTTGTTTTTGCATCTTTACCTTCGAGCTTTGGAATAGTCTCTACTTGCGAGCTACTCATTAAGCTCATGGCTAATTCAACGGTATTTTCTAAATTTTTTTGATCTAATATTTGAGTTTCTAATTTTTTACGAATCTCACCACGGATAAACTCCATTTTAAGTCCAATGACTGCGTATGGATTTTCGCCATTTTGAAGCATAGGTGCGCCACTTTGGACCGTCGATACAGTTTTTGTCTCTGGTTTTCCACTTGTTTCGTCTGTTCTGTCACGTTTGCTTAAAAATTCCGGGCCTGTTGCCATATGCAGATAAGTTAGTAAATATAACCTAATATTAGCAGGTTCGGTCGATTATTGACAAAAAGTCAAAAATCGACTATGTTTTATAGTCCGTTCCACAAGGAG
>CAYPRR010000106.1:0-3287 GCA_964413245.1 uncultured Gammaproteobacteria bacterium | reverse complement strand
GGCAGAAAATTGATCGCAATAAGTTTTTGGATCCAAACCAGCTTCAAGTGCATTTTTGTAAATCTTCTGACCGTGTTCATCGGTGCCAGTATTAAAAATCACCTCTTCCCCGCGTTCACGATGTGCTCGAGCAAAAAAATCGGCTTGAATGATTTCGAGCGCAAAACCGATATGCGGTTCTGCGTTCACATATGGCAAAGTGGTGGTGATGTAGTAGCGTTTCATATTATTTCCAATTACTTGGTGCAACAACGATAACGAATTCACCTTTCGAACTACTAGCTTCAATCTGCTTCAAAACCTCTGCTGGTGTACCACGGTAAAAAGCTTCAAACATCTTAGTCATTTCTCGACCAACACAGAGTAAGCGTTCTGGCGGCAATTGTGCCAAAGTTTTCTCAATTCTGTGCTTTGATTCGTAGAGAACCACAGTGTGTTCGATTTTAACGATCTCGTCGAAATAAGCATTCCGACCTTTTTTGTGTGGAGGAAATCCTAGGAAGGTAAAATGATCGGCCGGAAATCCGCAAACAGAAAGTACGGTGGTGACAGCACTGACGCCAGGAATCGGAACTACTTTGACGCCTACTTCAACGGCCATTTGGACCAATTTACCACCGGGATCAGAAACGTTTGGCGTACCAGCATCGCTGACAAAAGCCATCGATTCACCCTGTGTTAACTGTTGTACGATAGCGGTGATTTTATGTTCTTCGGTGTGTTGATGCAGAGTAAAGGTCTTCACTTTAGAATCAATCGCTGAAAGCAAATTCATGGTGACTCGAGTATCCTCGCAAAGTACCGCACCAACACCAGAAAGAACCTCACGTGCACGAATGGTGAGATCTTCTAAGTTGCCGATTGGGGTGGCAACAATGTACAGCGTGCCTTTTTCAATATTCATTTATTTAGCGGGTTCATCGATCACATCAACGCCAGCAATTTTTGTGTCTGGAAATTGTGAGCTCCAGGCAAACCAGAAGCTAGTTCTTGGTTGAAGCTTAATAAGTTGCGCACCTTTGAGTTGGCCGAAAGTACAGATGCCTTCTGGCGACCAAATTGAACCAGTTTCTTGATCTGTGATTTCGTGTTTATCAAAGTCGTATTCAAAAATACGCTCACCGCCTTCAAAACCGCTTTCTATTTGGACGTTATTCTCAAATACCCGAGTTATCCCAAGTTCGTAATCTAGGAATCCAATTACCTGCTTACCATCAAATGTTTCGGCTAACACGCCTTTGCCGTCCATGACCTTTTGGGCAAAGCTTAACTGTTGACCGTTGGCACTCACACTGGTCGTGACCCATTTTGGTGACAAAGCGGCAGAAGTATTGGTCAGTGGGAAGTAAATTGTTTTGGCGGTGTCATAAGCGCCGTATGGATGACGAGTGTAATCAAAGGTTGAGCCAGTATCACTTGAGAGCACTTCCCCACTTGGATTCTGCGTTTTCCAATCGCCCCACTTCATGAAAGTTGATGGTAGTTCTTCCAGCCAAGGAAAACCAGTTGCACGACTAATCCCCTGACCATTCAATTGAATGTATTGATCGCCGGTTTTTTCATCAATCAAAATGGAATTGTTATTGTAGACTTTTCCGGAAGCGTTAAGAGTGGTAATTCCACCATTAAGCACACGGCTATAAACAGCAGATGAATAAGTTAATGGATCAAAAGTCACAGCAATCTGTTCGACGCCGAAACTATCGTTGACCACCTGATGCCAATTTAAAATTTGAACTGGATAAAAACGATGAGCACCATTAACTTCAAAATCAATACCCGGAAGATCGTCACCGAGTAGCTCATCAGCTGTTGCAACATCGGTAAACTTTGGGTTATCAATGGACGGAATGCCTTCTGCATTTAACCCCGAATCTAAAAGAGTGATTGTTGAACCGTCGACCTTGATTTCTTGGTTAACTTTTGACATCGTATAAATTCGCCAACCGTAAAGACCGGCAAAAACAGCGATAGCGACTAACGAGTAAACAACAATTTTTCGTGATTCTTTCATAGGATATTTATGTGATAATATACTACTTGAATTAACCTAACTAGTAAATATGCCTTCAGCTACTGAATATATTCCACAACCACTGCCCTTTTCAAGGCCACTTCAGGGAATTTCCGAAAATACTATTACTATTCACCATGACAAGCTATATGTTGGCTACGTGAACAAGATGAAAGAAATCGCCGAGTATCTAGGCGGTTTTGCTCGAGGTGAAAAATCGGTAGAAAGCGCCAATCAAACTTATTCAGAATTGCGAGCTTTGCGAATCGAAGAGACTTTTGCCGCCAACGGCGTTTATTTGCACGAGTATTACTTCGCCGGATTAACTGGCGATGGTTCTGTTCCAGATAACGCGCTTACTCAAGCTATTGCTGGCAAGTTTGGTTCGGTCGAAAATTTTGTGAAGTATTTCTCAGCCTCCGGAATGGCCGTTCGTGGCTGGGTCGTATTGTGCTGGGATACGCAGTTGGAGCATTTGAAAGTTTACGGTTGCGATACGCACAACCAAGGTGGCGTCTGGGGTTGCTTGCCAATTATTGTATTGGATGTGTTTGAACACGCGTACTTTATTGATCACGGTTCTGATCGTAAGGCATATATTGAAGCTTACTGGAAAAACTTTGATTGGACGGCAGCTAATGCAATTTTCGAAAAAGTAACTAAATAATTATGATTCATGTTGGACAATCGGCACCAGACTTCCAAAACATCACCGCCTTTCACAAAGGTGAGTTCCACAAAGTTAGCTTAACAGATTACAAGGGTCAGTGGTTAATTTTCTTTTTCTACCCACGCGACTTCACCTTCATCTGTCCAACCGAAATTCGTAGCTTCGCCAAGATGTGCCCAGATTTCAAAGCAGCGCAATGTTCGGTGCTCGGAGCTTCAACGGATTCAGAGTGGTCTCATAAGGCTTGGTTTGAAAAGGATTTACCAGAAGTTGATTATCCAGTTTTAGCGGATACAACCCACCAAGTTGCCAAAGATTACGATGTTTACAATGCGGTTGATGGTTTAGCTGAGCGTGGACTTTTCATCATCGACCCAGAAGGGATAGTAAAATACGCGCTGATTTCCGCCGGATCGGTTGGCCGATCAACTCACGAAACCATGCGCGTACTTAAAGCTTTGCAAAGCGGTGACCTTTGCCCAATTGAATGGGAGCCAGGCCAAGAGACGCTCGGAAAAGCTTAAATTACAAATTTTCAATCAGTCGAATTAAGGTGCGCACGCCATAGCCGGTGCCACCTTTTTCGATATACGAAGCCATTGG
>CAYPRR010000105.1:0-3351 GCA_964413245.1 uncultured Gammaproteobacteria bacterium | reverse complement strand
GGAACGGAACCTTAGAAAAGATCGGGATGTTCCAATGCGGGTAATGCATGAAGTCGACGCGAGCCCGTTTGATTTCACCAGGCATCGTGGTTTGCTCGGCGATGGTGTACCAATGAACATCAACTAGACGTTTTTCAAATCGATGATTAGTGATGACGCACTCGTGAAAATTTTCTTTCTTTAAGAAAATAACGTACTCATTTTTTTGGTCTAGTTTTTGTAAATTGGTCACTAATTCAGCGATATAGCGGCCAATGCCACCACCACCTACTCGCGGGCCATAAAATCTGGCATCAATTCCGATACGCATGCCTCTATTTTAGCACATCTGGTGGATTGCTTCGAGGGTAATTTTGGCTGTTTTTGCCCAAGAAAAGTTTTCTGCTTGTTTTAGTCCACGAGCGCCTAAAAGTTGTGCAGCAGTTGAGTCGCTCATTTGATCAAAGGCCTTCGAAATATCACTGGTGCGATATGGGTCAATGAGTAAGCCTGCGTCGCCGACTATTTCTGGCAATGAACTGGTAAAAGTGGCAACAACCGGTGTACCACAGGCCATAGCTTCTAAAACTGGCAAGCCAAAGCCTTCGTAAAATGATGGAAAAAGAAAAGCCTGCGCTCCTCGATATAAAGCGCCTTTATGTTTTTCTGGCACGTAGCCGATCAGGTGAATTTGATCTCGAAACCAGGAAGAAGTAATAGCTCGGCGAAGTCTACGGGTTTTCCATCCAGTGGCGCCAGCGATTACCAGATGAGGCATTGGTTGAATCGCTCGCTGACACCAATTTTCGTAACCATCAATCACGGCTAGAAGATTTTTTCGAGGCTCCAAGGTACAAAGTGATAAGAAATACGGAAAGTTAATTTGATGAACTTTTCTAAACTGTACATCGGAAGGTTGTTGTTTTGGCTGATATAAAATTTGGTCGTAGCCAAGTGGCGAGACGATGATTTTTTCGGCCGGCAAATTCATTGTTTGGACTAAATCTCGCTTGGTGCTTTGTGAAACAGCCAAAATGCCTTTTGCCTGTGAGTAAAGTTTTTTTGGCGAAACTATTTTATGCCAAGACTTAGTCTTGAAGGTAAGAAATTCAGGATAAAATTTGAAAGATAAATCGTGCGCGGTGATGAGGTAGGGAAGTTTGGTATTGATAATGTTGAGATTGGGAAACCACCAGCCATCTAGTTTGATTGGCATCAGGTCTTCTAGTGTCAGCCGACTAGATAAAAGGGCGAACGATAATAATTTATTTGGCCAATTTATTCGGACAAAATGAATATTTTTTGTTGTAAGAGCGCGATTTATCGCGCCCTGTGTAATCGTCGCACCCGACATGAACAACCAAAATTCATCTTGTGGTGTCAGTTTGGCCATTGTTTCAATCAAAGCAATCGTATAAAGCCCAATTCCTGATGGATTGGCGGTAGCAAGATGACGGATATCAATCCCAATTTTCACATTACAACTGACCGATAATTTTCCGGCGTTGATCGGCCCATTTTTTATCGACGTAAGCGCTAATTTTTTGGTGAAAGTTTTGTAGTGAAAATTTTAGCGCATGATTTTGGATAACCTTCGGATCAAATTTAGATCGATCAAAATGTAGGACAGTATCGGCGATTTCTTGCCAGGACTGTTCATCAAAGAGTACACCGGTGACGCCATCAATCACCGTTTCAATCGCACCGCCTTTTCGTAGCGCAATGACTGGCGTTCCGGCGGCCATAGCTTCAACCGGCGTAATTCCAAAATCCTCTTCTTGTGGGTGTAGAAAAGCGATAGCTTCAGAGAAAAGTCGAGCGCGTTCTTCGTTGGAAACTCGACCAACAAATTTAATGTTGGCGCTAGCCATTCCACGAAGCTTCTTTTCTTGGGGGCCATTACCGAAGACGATTAATGGTAGACCGAGTTTATTGAAAGCCTCAACGACGATATCGTAACGTTTGTAGGGAACTAGGCGACCACCGATTAAATAAAATTCTTTTGGTTTATCGGAAATAGAAAAATGATCAGTATCAACTGGTGGGTAAATAACATCACTTTCTCGACGATAAAATTTGCTGATGCGTCGAGCGACGGTTTCTGAGTTAGCAATAAAATGATCAACACGATCGGCGGCTAATTTATCCCAAAGTCGTAGCTTGGTGAGTAATGGTGGCAGAAGTTTTTTGATAAAGCCTGGTGCGGAAATTTCTTCAACGTAGCTGTGAGTATCACTCCAGAGATAGCGAGTCGGTGTGTGACAATAGCAGAGGTGAATAGCATCCGTTGGTGGAATAATACCTTTAGAAAAAGCACTAGAATTGGAAATAATCACGTCATATCCTGAAAGATCATGACTTTCAGTCGCCGTGGGCATGAGTGGCAAATACCAGCGTGGACGGTGTAAGGAGAGTGGAAATTTTTGCAAAAAAGATGGTCGAATATCACGGTGACTAAACTCAGTCATCGCTTTTTTGTCGTATAACAAAGTAAAAGTTGGAGCATCTGGATAAAGCGATTGCAACGCTTCGAGAACTCGCTCGGCGCCTCCAGATTGGGTTAGGTGATCATGTACCAAGGCCACTTTCATGTGACCTGAAATTATCCTATTTTTGGACTTTTGGCAAACTAGTAAGCGCCTTTCTTGAAGAAGACGATGAGTGGGGTTTTGAGGAGGATAACTAAGTCGAGCCATGGGTTCCAATTTTCGATATAAAACATATCTAAGCGCACCTCTTCTTCAAAAGTGAGATTAGCTCGACCAGAGACTTGGGCCATGCCGGTGATGCCTGGTTTAACGGTGAGCACTCGGCGCTGATCGGGCAAATAATTTTCAACTTCGCCGGGTAAATGTGGACGTGGTCCAACCAAGCTCATTCGACCGATTAGTACCATGTAAAATTCCGGGATTTCATCAATCGAAAGTTTGCGAATAATGGCACCAACTTTGGTGATGCGGGGGTCGTGAGCTAATTTGAAAAGCGGTCCATCTTGGCGTTCGTTGCCGTATTGTTTTAAGAACTCTGGATCAAAGCGATATTTGTGGGCGTCACGAACCATTGATCGAAATTTTAAGTGGCGATAACGTTGTCCTCCCTGACCAACTCGTTCATGAAAGAAAAAGACACTGCCAGGTTGTTCGACAAACAGAGCTAGCGCTGTGATGAGCTGGATTGGGAAAGATAAGATGATTAGTATTAGTGAACCAATAACATCAAATAATCGTTTATAGATAGCACCCCAGCCATCGAGCGGAGTTTTTGGTACTTCAATTACCGGTTGGCCGGCTAGTGTGTGTATGATTGGTTGAACGCCGGCAGCTTGGAAAATTTCCGCCGAATAAAAGAAGGAAAGATGTTCAATGTCAGTAA
>CAYPRR010000104.1:0-3353 GCA_964413245.1 uncultured Gammaproteobacteria bacterium | reverse complement strand
TTGGGCCGAATCAGAAGCCTTCGCAAATTCTTCATTATTCACGCGTGGCCAATACCAAACATCATCTATCTCACGTTTAGCTGTAGCGTACCACTGACAACCGGCATTATCTGCGTTACAACCAGCATAATCTACGGTTGATGTTAAATAATCGACCATCTCACCGGCCTCAGTAGCAAAACTAATGCATGAAGCATACTGCTCCGGACAAGAATCACCACGAAAATTCCATGTATTCTGTTCACGAACACAGTAACCCCAACCCCCGGTACAATTGCCGTTTTCATCTTCAGATATGCATGTTTGCGGATCAACACACTCTGTTGCACGGGCATCAGTCCCGGAGGCTTGAAGTAGCTGACCATAAGCCATTGTTCTGCAAGAAGTTTCTGGATATTTGATCACCCAATTTGGGTCGATTAAGTGACACCACGGAAATTCTACATCCAATTCACCATCGCCATTGCAGGAATTAAAATTATCCATTACCTCTGTAAGCGTAACCGGACTAGAAGAAGAATTGTTTGACGATTCAGCCGCCAATTCCCAACCTATCGGAATGATGCGAGCTTTGCGCATTTTTACAAGATTACTGTGACAGAAACCGTAAGTGTAACAACTATTATCTTGATTTCTTGCAGTATCACTAGAAGGAATCAGTGGCCAGCTGCCGTCTATGTAACCACTCTCAACGGCTTCGGTTAATGTAATCGGGGCGCCGGCTTCAGAAAGTGATACCGCAGAAACAAAAGATGTATCTAATACACAATTATAAAGATTTCGATTAACACCACGGAAATTAGATGGACAGGTTGAAAATTCAGAAAGTAAACTAAAATCAGTCACTGTAATTGGCATAAAAACAGAAAGTGACTTTAGACGCTCCTGAGCGCGCTCTCTGGAAGAAGTGACCACGGCGTTGGAATCGAATGGATTAACAGACTTGAAATCCGTGGCAATATCAAAAAATAGACCCTTATTCATTTGGTTCATCAACTCAGAAACCATGGAATTGGTAAAAATAGAAGCAGCGCTGGTTCCCATCTGTATCAACCCCTCTGAATTTGCCAACAATTGCATCCCGATGCCATACGTACCGTCTTGAGATTTCTTTATAGCTCCATTAATTTTATCTTTAACAAAAGAAGCCGGGGTTTCTGTATACTGACCAACAGCATCAGTTAAACTTAGAAAGCCATCGTTTTTTTGAAAAGTTTCTGCCTGATTTTGTGCTTTAACTTGGGCCTCATTAATCACCTGGCCATAAATCGCCATGCTGGCAGAAAAGTCATTAGCGCCAGGGTCAAAAGACTTTGCTAATGTTGTTAATATTTCTTCAGTCTTCTCCTGGGTTGTTGTCTGGGTGTTAGAAGCTACGCTAACCAAATAGCTCTGCCAATTGTCTTTTATATAAACAAAATCAAAGTCTTCATCATTGACCGTTGGCACATAGGCTGATTGGACGCCCTTTTGAATGGCCAGCATTAAATTTGGGTCATCAGACAAGGTGACACCATATTTAGTAGCGATTTCTTCCACAGTGAATCCACCAAGGTCATCTAACAGGTCGGCAGCGATTGAAGCGCCTGCATCGCGTAAATAAACCTCAACTGGGCGAGGGTCAAATAACGGGTCTTCCGCATTACCGCCAGACGCAATCCAAACTGCAGATTCGTAAGCAAAAGTGTTTAATTGATTGACCAATGTGTTGATTAATCCTGTTAATAACCCAGTACCCAATGCATCTTTTAACGTATTCAAAACTTTATCAACAGTCTTATTTCCAGTAAGCCAAGCAACCACATCGGGTGATTGGGCATATGCAGTATTCGGTGTAGCCAACAAGCCAATGCTACCGCTAAATAAAATGGCTAATAATGCCAAACTAGTAAATTTTCGTTTCCAAATATTGCGCATAAACTATGGCGTTGTGGTGGTTGTGGCAGTACCAGTTCCTGAATTAAGTTGCGCTAAAGCTGAATCATAAAGCATCTGAACCTGATCGTCAGTCATTGCATCTACCGTTGCTTTATCTGCGCCTGACTGGATCAATAATTCCCTAATCTGCGGAATAGTAAGATTCTTTAGTTCTTCTATTGGATCAATAGCCACAGCTCCAGTCAATCCTGAAGCATCTATCGGGTTTGAGAGATCGGACACGAAACTTGGTGAAGCGGTATTGCTAATAGTAGCCGAAGCTTCACAAGTCGCTCCAGTTGGACAATTCGGGTTAGTACCACCGGAAAGTTCGGATTGATCGCTATAACCGTCGCCATCAGTATCAGCTAAATAAGCACTTGTTTTGTAAAGGTAAAGTTCGTTGTAATCGGTTAATCCATCACCATCTGTATCTCTTGTTTTTTGAGAGGTAATTTCTTTAGCCTGTTTTTCCGCCGTGGTCTCAAAAACCGGACCCTCGTAAGTCATTAAAAAAGGAGATGAAACGTGCTCAAGCACAAAAAATAATCCCAAGATCGAAGTGAGCGAACCAGCAACAACAACAAAAATCAGTCCAGCCCGTTGTTCCGGGGCGATGGACCGCTTGGTAGCGTGAATCACAACACGTTGAGGACTGCTATTGTCCATACGACAATTATACCACGATTAGAAACCGTGCTAAATAATTTCCCATCCTGAACGAAGTAAAGGATCTACACGTCTTTTAGATCCTTCGTCGAGGACTCCTCAGGATGGGGCCATTTATCACTAGTTCCCTATTTGTATAATTGAATACAATTCATTCCACTGACTAATTGAGAGTTCTTGTGGACGCGCAGTCTCTGGCAAACTAAGTTCAACTAATATTTTTTTGATCGCTTCTGAAGTCGCCTTGCCTGCGTCAGCAAGCGTGCGATGCAATTGCTTGCGAGGTGTGGCGAAAGCGATTTTCGCGAGTGAAATCACGGCCTCATTGTCGCGTCGTAGGGGCAGGTCTGTGACCTGTCCTGTGATTACATCGAGACGGATAACGGTAGAATCGACTTTCGGGGGCGGCGAGAAAGATCCAGGCTTTACATCAATCACTCGTGATGGCATAGCATACATCTGAACTGCCACGGAAAGTAAGCTCATCTGCCCGGGCCTGGCCATCATTTTGTTCGCTACCTCTTTTTGTAACATAACAACCATGTGTTTTGGTGGACACTTCGAAGTCAGCGCGTTCATGACAATCGCCGTACCGGCGTTATAAGGCAAATTTCCAACAAGAATCCAGTTGCCAGTGCTAAGCACCGGCAAAGAACAAAAATCAAACTGCGCGGCGTCGGCTTTGATGATTTGACTCCCCCCTCTGTCCCCCCAGATATGGGTGGATGACGCACGAAGAGCATCGATCATCTCCTGGTCAGTTTCAA
>CAYPRR010000103.1:0-3415 GCA_964413245.1 uncultured Gammaproteobacteria bacterium | reverse complement strand
ATGTTGTGAATGCGTCGATTTTTGCCACCACGTTTATAAATTTGAGAAACTTCAGTCGTTAACAAATACCGCATCTCACTATACAAACCAGAACGCAATTTAAATAATCCAGGCTCAGCTTCAACTAATTGATCTTCAATTTGAGCGAACCATTTTGGATGTGTAAAATCGGCCGTGCCTAAAACGTTAACGCCTTTTATCTCACACCACTTGGCGTTATTCTCGAGCGTTAAATCCTTGGAACAGGCTCGTGAATATGAAGAATGTAAATGAAAGTCGGCGATGATTCTCATAATCGATCGATGGTTCACAAATGCATTAATTAACCGATCGGTCAGTTAATGCATTTAACTTTTTATTGCTAATTTTGTATTGAGAAGAACTAACTGACGACCAAATAACACGATAGCAGTTGACCAGAAAATAAATTGGCCGATGCTGGCGTCACGAATCACCGTTGATTCTAACAAACTATAAATACCAGCAAAGAGTAAAATGGTTGTAAGAAAAGACGCGATTTTCTTAGCTCTCACATCAATACGAGTTCGAGCAAAACCAGTAATGCATAGAGCCGAGACTACGTGCAAAGGCACTGCGACTATACCAATAATCGCCGTCGCGAAAATTTGAGTAATTAATTTCATGCGTTGGCGTAACGATTCCATCAAACCGGTAAATGATTTAGAAAGATAACGAACACCAGTGGCTAAAACAATCACTAGTATCAATAACCAAAACCATTTCGAAACGTCGCCGGTCATGATTCTTAAACCTCGGGCGCCGATTAATGAATCAAAGAATTTACCAAGCGTAAAACTAAGTAATAGTTGCTCGATCCCAGAAAAAATTCCGACAATAAAAAGCGACAAACTTGCCGCCTTTGATGCGTGAAATAATTTCAGCCAATCTGCTAATAATTCACGAAAATAAACTTTCATAATTAGCCGGCTAAACGCTCGGCTGTTTTTAATTCTTCTGGCGTGTTGACGCCAACGACTTCGAATGGTTCAGCCGATTCCGTAACGACCGCATGCCCTTCTTCCACGGCCATAGCGATCAAATCCGTTAGATAAATTTCTCCAGCTGCATTTTTATTTCCGAGTTGTGGGAGATGCTCCCACAACCAATCACCTTGGAAAGCGTACATCGCTGGATTAAGTTCAGTCACCGCTAGTTCATCTTCGGTTGCATCTTTAGCTTCACGAATCGCCACGAATTCACGATTATCATTACGGATAATTCGACCCCAACGCTTAAAGGTTGCGTAATCACCATCAAAGTTCGGAACCTTAACGGTCAGCATAGCGATCACCGCCGAATTAGTCTTTTGAAGTTTGGCCAACGAACCGATTACTTCAGCCGATAAAAATGGATGATCCCCGTAAAGCACAATGACGTTGTCAGCATTATGAGCCGCATCTTCGGCCATCATCACAGCGTGACCTGTTCCCTTTTGCTCGGCCTGAACAACATATTCACAACGGTCGCCTAAAACTTCTTGAAACTGTAAAACAGCATCTGGTGCCACCACTACGATTGGCCGGGCATCAATTCCCGAATCAACTACACTATCAAAAAGGTGCTCAATCATTGGTCTTCCGGCAATTGGTAATAAAGGTTTTGGAATCTCCGACCCCATTCTTTTGCCTTTTCCGGCCGCCAAAATGATAACTCGAGTACTCATATATTGCGCCAATTGTAGTCGATTTAAGGCGGTTTGGTCAATTCCAGGACTACATCATCATCCAATATAGCAATTGAGTTCTGGAAAATTTCTCGTGTAACTTTAATATACTCAAATAGCTCGCCACATTAGATTGGTTAATTTTTTGAAACACCCGATTTCTGTTCCTCTTATTTAGCCTCCGTCCACCCGGAAATATTTCTACCCCAATAAACTTTACGCCCTGACTTACTTTTCGAATTTCATCATGCTTTGGGTTGATGTTCAGTCGTAACTCGTCGATGAGAAGTTTGATGATGTCTTTCCGAAATTCATTCGCCTGTTTTCGTGAATCAACTATAATAATAAAATCATCGCCGTAACGAACATAAGCTTTAGGCCGTAATTTATGTACAGCAAATCGATCCAATTCATTCAAATAGATATTAGCAAAAATCTGGCTAGTCAGATTGCCAATCGGGACTCCGTGAACAGAATTACCTCTATCAGCGACCCCCCCCGACGGAATCTGGTAGCTGTTGATGATGGTATTCAGTATTTTCAAAGCAATAGAATCAACCACTTTTCGCGCGATGGTCCCTTTGAGTACGTCGTGATTGATATTATCAAAAAACTTTTTGATGTCGGTACGCCACAAGTAGCAATGTCTGTGTTGATGAAATAACGCCTGAACTCGATCAATACATCGTAATAATCCCTTCTCTTTCCGGCACGACCAGACATCATAAATAAATATCGGATCAAAATGTTCAACTAAATATTCATACATCAATCGATGAACTACTCGATCTCGAATTGTCGCCACATTAATCTCACGTCGCTTATTATCGGTGACGGTAAATGAATGATAACTACTGTGTTTGTAATTTCTTGTAGCTAAATCATGAAAGAGCGACAATAATTCTATCTCTAGTCGATACCAAAACCTCAGCATTTCATTCGTTACACGTTTACCACGCCGAAAATTATACCAAGTTTGGCTGATAGCTTTTAAACTAACATCTAATTGTTTAGTCAATATGGACACACTACCGATTATTAATAAAACCTACTTTCTCTACAAAAAAATTCTTGAGATTAATAAAAATCTGGAAAAACAACATCGATATTCACTAGGTGAAAGTCTAGAAAAAACTACTCTCGATTTGCTTGGTGATTTAATTATGGCCAAAAACGCACCCAAAATACTGAAAACAACATATTTGCTTAAAGCATCGGCCAACCAAGAAATAGCCATATTGAAACTCAGGCTCTACTTAGAACTAGATCTGGCTAATGAAACGAAAATCAGCCAGGCTCAAGCTGTCCTTTTTGATTTGGGACGAATGCTTGGTGGCTGGCTGAAATCGTTAGCTTCGTAAACCTTCACCACAGAACGAGAACCATAATCCGAGTTCGAGTTCGACGGATCATTCCTGTCAAAGTTCGCCTGGGCGTCATAAGCGTTCCAGTACACGTTCGGGACGTTGCCAGAAGTCGTTTCGATATTGCCTTTCGGAAAGTCACATGCAGTCGCAACTACACTGATTGCCGTGGTTTGGCTTTTACTCACGCCAGAGTGAGGAGACAACATCGATTCGTGATGGATTTAGAAAACTGGTACAAATCCTGTGCTACTAGCGCGCCAAGAGACGGCCAGCGGTAAACACTAAGTTGGATTTAAATACCTGTGGTAGCCTAAATCAAATTAAGTATCTTTTCACCACGTTTTTATTATACAACAATCGCGTA
>CAYPRR010000102.1:0-3423 GCA_964413245.1 uncultured Gammaproteobacteria bacterium | reverse complement strand
TCGAAGTCGGTGAGCCGAGCCACCAGTTCATCACTGCGCTTGACCACACCACGCCGATTTGACTCGACGATCAGGATCTCGCGAGCGATCTTGGGCATCAGCGCTTTGCCGCCATCGCTGCCCGAGAAGATATTGACATTGCCCGTGCTCTTTTGAAGCACGACCAGATCACACTTCTCCTGACTGCGCAGGTAGGCGCCCATCGAACGGGAGTCGCTTTCGGCAAAGCCTACTCGCAGACCTCCGATCTCGAGCACTTTGGCCTTGCCCGCCTGTGCCTGCTGACGACACTCGACCATGAAGTCGTAGCTCCGCCGGACGCGAGCGTCCAGAATCACTTCGACCATGGCCACGATGTCAGCGGCACTGCGCGTACCGTGCGAGTTCATCGCCTCGACGAGCTTGGGAAGCTCGAAGGGCAGAACCTCGTCCGGCGCACTGGCCCAGCGCTTCACTTCGCCGAGGATCAGCTTGAGACACCGATCCTTCCGGTCCGACCCATACTTGCGGTCGAGCCAGTTGGCAATGATGTCATCGAACTTCACGCCCTGGTCGCCAGCCGGCTTGCCGCTTTCGCGGTTGCGGAAGGCACCAAGGAAGGCGAGCGCGATGTGCAGGACGCGCATCTGCGAGAGGTCACTCCAGCCGTGCAGAGATTTGAGAACCTCCGCCAGCTCGAAGTGCTTCTGGCCACCTTCGCGATCGGCCCGCAGCGCGTAGTCCAAGATCAGCTTGAGCTCCGGGTTGCCCCGAACGCAGAGCAGATCCGCGGCCAGCGTTGCGCCGCAAGCGTCGACCAAGCGGCCTTCGTCGCGGTGCTCGTCCCAGTCGCCACCGCCCTCGCCGACCAGCAGTTGAACAGCGCCGGAGGCGAGCTCAGCTACAGCCTCTTGCTTGGAGCGGTGGAAGTGCACCTTCAGGCTTCCGCCCGTCGGCGCCAGGGACAGCTTCTCGCCGTACCAGGCCAGCAGTGCAATCTGCACCGCTTCGTCGTTGTGAAACTCCCAGTGAGTACCAACGACGCTCAGAGTGGAAAGAGTCAAGATTCACCTCTAAACCTGCCCGACGGCAGGCAGGAATTGGGGTTAAGGAAACGAAAAAAGACAGAACTTGAAGGAACTACGAACGTTTAAATATAGCATAAAATAAGGGTTTTGTCAACTCGTGGGGTTGGCCAAATTGGCTAATTTAAGCCATTTTTAACAACGCTTAGCTTTGTAAAATATCAACAAAAGCGTATACTAGGCGCACTACTTATGTCTGAGATTATCAAAGGCAAAATCCTGGCCCAAAACATCCAGGACAAAATTAAAGCCAGAATCACCAAATTCCCACATCCACCAGGACTGGCGGCAATTTTGATTGGCAAAGATCCAGCCTCAAAACTCTATGTCAGCCTAAAAGAAAAAGCCGCCCGGGAAGTGGGCGTCTACTTTGAAAAACTCATCTTTCCGGCCAGTGCTACCACCAAACAAATTATCACCACCATCGAAGACCTAAACCAGCGCCCGGACATCAACGGCATTTTGGTGCAGTTCCCTCTCCCCAAGCAAGACGAAAACAAGATCGTGCTGGCGATCGATCCAAACAAGGACGTCGACGGCTTTCACCCAGAAAATCGTCGCAAACTGGCCGCCAAAGAAAAAAGCCTAGTCCCGCCGGTTGCGCTGGCTGTGGTTCGTTTAATCCAAGCCACCAATCAACCACTTCACGGCAAACATGCGGTCATTCTTGGTAACAGTTTGATTTTCGCTGAGCCGATTATTCACCTGCTTAAAGAATCAGGCGTTGATACGGTTTTATTAACTCGAGATGAATCAGCCTTAGCCGCCAAAACTCGAGCGGCCGACATCGTGATTGTGGCGCTTGGACAAGCCGGATTCTTAACTCGCGATATGGTTAAAGAAGGCGCCATCGTCATCGACGTTGGTACAAATAAAGTTGACGGTCAATTGGTTGGCGACGTTGCCCCTGATTTGATTGGCCACGCCGGCTTTGTCAGTCCAGTACCTGGTGGCGTTGGACCGCTGACTGTTGCTTACCTGTTGAATAACGTTGTCAAAGCAGCGATCAAATAAATTACACCGCAAAAATAAAGGGCAAAATTAGGAATCAGTAAAGCACGCTTGGATACTCCAGGGTGCTTTTTGGCTTTTAGATAAGCAGCGATCACAATCAAGCCGACCAAACTAACAATTAAACCACCAACAAAACTAATCACCTGAATAAAATTTCTAGCCCCAAGTAAAAATACAATCAACGGGACAATGATGGTACTAAACCAGCAAACCAAATATCGGCACTTATAATCGTTATCCAGCATACTGACCACTTCAGTCCCAACCATCATAAAACTAGAAAAAAGTGTTGTGACTCCAATAATCACACCCAAATACATCAGCCAATTCCCCAAATACGGAGCCAAACCAATGATCGCTTCTGGGCTAGTCTGCGAACCAGAAACACCAACCACGGTTAGCGAGAATAAAGCATAAACTGCCAGGACGATTAAGGCACCAAAAAATACGACCTTCTTCAACAAATGACCTTTGGATCTTCCTAAGATATCAGCCGCTTCGGGAATTACCCCCAAACCAGCCGTGGCAAACAAGATCGCACCAAACGGCTCAAAACCACGAGCCCAATGAAACAATGCAAAATTATCAACACTAATAAACGGCGCCGAACCGACAAAGACAACTCCTAACAATAAAAACATGATGGCTATGAACAGTATTTCTAAGCGTGAGACAATTCCCAATCCACCGAGAAGTAAAATCGAACTAATCGTAAAGAAAGCGATTTGATACCAAAAATATTGACCACCAAGCATTGGCGATAGCAAAGCGTGTAAAAAAGTTCCGCCAACAATCGTGTACGAAAGTAACGCGCCCCAAACACCAACAATGAAAGCCGCCGAAACAATATTAGCCCAGATCGGCCCCAGATAATGTTCAACAATCGCTTTTAAACGTGGACGACCCGGAAATTGTAGAACCAAATCAGAATAAGCCAGCATCATGATGAGCATTGTTATTCCCAAAACCAGTAAATGAATCAGCCCAATAGCGACTCCGGCCCGAGAGAAAACATACGGTAATCCAAAAATACCAACACCGATCAGTCCGCCGATGGTCATCATCACCGCCCGTAAAAACTGATTATTTTTATCCTCCATAGACATCATCATTTTACCACAGTAAGATGGTGTCCTATGAACGCTCCGTTGGGTCGCACCCCACCACATAACCTAGAAGCTGAGGAATCCTTGCTTGGCGCCATTTTAACCGATCAAGACGCACTACTTAAAGTGATTGATTTGGTGAAACCTGATGATTTTTATAAGGACTCGCACCGGATTATTTTTGATAACATGCTCGATTTGTTTGAGCGCCATGATCCAATCGATCTTCTAACCGTTGG
>CAYPRR010000101.1:0-3511 GCA_964413245.1 uncultured Gammaproteobacteria bacterium | reverse complement strand
AGCACACCATCTTTTGTGAGTTTTCCACCATCGAGATCAGCGGTTTTCCAATTTATAGGGAAGGCTTTAGCTGATGAAAAATCTAACAGAAGAGCCACGTTAGACATATCTTCATCACTTGTATTTTCGTAGGTTATCGATGTTCTTAAGTTGCTACTAAGGAATAACGATGAATCAGTATTACTACCAGCGGCTACTAATTGAAGGGCAATGGCACTGCCTTTTACATCAGTGAAAGTTTGCGCCTTCGATTGTGATAGAGGCTCGTTTCCATTTTTTATACTGATTTCGCTATCAAAATATTCAAATCCTGTGACGTCGGCGGCAAATGATCCAGTAATTTTAATATCAATTTTAGCACCTGGATCCAGACTAATATTTTTCCACTCTGATTCGCTACCTGCTTCCAGCGCCGGATCACTACTTTCTAGGTAAAAACCAGTTGGCAACTTAATTTGAGCAATAATGTTATCAATTTTTTCACTGCCCATGTTTTGAATGGTCAGCAGATAATTTTGGCTTTTTCCAGATGTTGCTTCCTCGTCACCAGTGAAAGTGGTTTCTAAGACACTTTGGAGACTGGTAATTGAAGTTGTTTGTACGGCTTGGAAATCAGAATTGAAATTGGCTGGTCGGAAATTAGCAAAGACCTGAATTGGTGTGGTTGATGGAACGGTCGCTGTCCAAATTCCCTCTAGTGTTATTTCTCCGTCTGAACCGGCGTTAAGAAAACCGATATCCCATTTCGGTTTAGTTAAATCGCTGACTAGTGGCTCACTGCTAGAAACTACGAAGCCGACCGGTAATCGAGCTTCGACGGTTAGTTGGGCGAGCGGGATGGTAGTGGGATTTTCGTAGCTAATTTTAATTTTAGTTTTCTCGCCGCTTTTTACTTCTTCTGGTGCGCTAATTTTTACAGTGAAAGATTCTTGACTTTGGGAGGAGAAATATTTTTGATAAACGAAATAACCACCCCAGGCTGTTCCGGCGATGATCGTTAAAACGATAACGGCGGTCAGTAGGAGATGAGTTAGAAAGCTACCTGGTCTCTCGATTTTACTAAAATCGGTTTTGTCTTCACCGTAAATAGCGTGCAATCCATCTTCAATAGTTTGTTCTTCTTCTTTTTCTAATCCGGTTTCAGTATGCAGATGAGTTTTCGAAGCATGATGCTTCGTCGAAAATCGTTCCGAATCTGGCTTAATGTGGTGTTTGCGTTCGTGTTCAACCATATTTACTCTTGAGGAAGTTTTTCGATAAGGAATCGTAGAAAAGAGTCAGTTTGGTTGCTAACGGCTATTTCATCAGCTTGAGAGTCACCATCCTGTGAGCCCCAGATTAATTTTCGGTTATTCGGAAGATTGAGACTAACGTTTGTCTGACGTGTATTCACCCCTGATTGTTTCTGAATGAACATCGTGTAGGTTTGTAGATCTTTGAAGCCCAATCGCGCCTTGGCAGCAGAGATTAAGCCGGTCGAAGTGTCGCTAGAAGTGATTTTCCAAGGTAATCGATAGGATAAGACAATAGTTTGTGTTTCGCCGGGTGCCGTTTGAATCCAGTTACCAAAGACTGTTTTGCCACTTTCATTCCAGATGTCAGTGTTTGTTCCGGGGTCTGTTCGTTGATTGGTCATGGCTAATTTTAGATCGTCATCAGAGCTAAGTTTGAGGTCGGTCTGATCATAGGCTTCAAGTGGGGGAGCTTCGAAACCACTCCCACTTAAAAATTCTGACCCAGCCGGTACGTAGATACGAAGATAATCGACGTTATTAGCGCCTTCGAATAATGACGTTTTTAATCCGCGATGTTGTTTGGCGATGGTGACCGTATTAGTGACCGTTCCATCTTCAGAGATATCAACCTGAACATCAATATTTTGATCAATAACGGTATCGGTCTTACCGCCACCCAAGTTAGTATCAACAAGCATTAAATAATCGCCTTGGGTATCGATAACTGATCCGGACCAACCCAACGTCTCCATTTGGGATTCTAAGACGTTATTGTCAAAATAGAACTGAACGTCTTTTTCCTGAAGGCCAGTTCCTAGCCGATCGAGAACGGCCAGAGTTGTTGCTAAATCTGCTTCTTTTAATTTTTCCAAAAGTTTAGGCGCTAGATCGCCAATGAATTTCTTTGGTGCAGCGACCGTACGGGAGACATCAGCGATCTGCAAATCCTTGTATTCGTATTCAACAATTTTCTGTGTTTCAAATAAGAAGTTTTCACTATTGATAGTTCGGCCGTATTCAGGCATTTCAACATCACCAATGATAGCTAACAAATCTGGCATCAAGGTGGCGTTAATGGCGATCACACCGTCAACGGTTGGGCCACCAGATTTTTCGTAAAACCACATCATTTTGCTAGCTGATGTAGGGAAATCAGGGAACCAATTAGCATCATGAAACTCCCAGCGCGGATTGACTAGGGTTAAAGGTTGAGGTGGTGCGACGAAGGCTGAGAGCTGACCTTGAACATCGTAACTGCCACCTTGTGGGATATCAATATTAACAATTTCACCGTTGAGAACATCGATTTGTGCAAAACTTCCAACAAAGCCACCAGTGGCCCGTAGTTCCGTATTATTTTGGAAGACGACCAGGTATCGCATCTTCCGATTTTCACCGAGAATAGTTTTAAGCGTGTCTGAAAAGGTTAAAAATTCATTTAAAGCTTTGGAGAGAGATGGCGTTTTATCTTTTAGCTTACTGACTTGATCGGCGTAATCAGCTGGAACGGCTACAGGATCGACTTTGCCCAATGCTTCAGCCGCCAAGTCAACGCGTGGTTGAGCTTTTTCGATGTAAGCTCGAAGTACTGAAAGCTTAGTGACTAAATTAGTTGAAGATTCGCCAGAAATTTCTTGACCGGCTTGTGAGAACAGATTAGCTGCTTCTGATAGCTCACTTCCAGCAGTAATTAAGCCACGAACTGAATCATAGGTTCGATCAGTTTGGGGAATCAGCGAAATTAATGAGGCTACTGAAGCCTGCAATCCAGAAAGTGCTTGATCAGCATCTTTGAAATCATTAGTTGCACGGTCGAAATTTGAACCGGCTAGATCAAAACGGTTATCAGATAATGCTGAGGCGCCTCGAGTTAAATTATCGATGGCTCGTTTGCCGGCGTCAGTAATATCAGTTTTGATGGTGTTAGTTGAACTGTAGCTTTGCATGGCGTGCAGAGGTAACACCAGTAAGAAAGAGATGACGACGAAAGTCGCAATCGATCGAACGTGAACATGAATAGGGAAGTTGAATTTAAACCATTGGGTTTTTTCTTGTTCTGGTTCGGTAGTTTCCCCGGTGGATACTTCACCATTTATGGGGGAGATGGAGGGGGCTAATTCTTCGGGTGTAAAAGTTATGATTTGTTCTTGGTCGTTGGTAGTTTTGATTTCTTCCTGGATTTCTTCGACGATCGATTCGATCTGATTTGTTTGCGTTTCAGTGATTTCTGGTTTAATTTCTAGTTTGATTTCCGGTTCAATTAAGTTATCAAAATC
>CAYPRR010000100.1:2124-3515 GCA_964413245.1 uncultured Gammaproteobacteria bacterium | reverse complement strand
CGCGCCTTCCAAAGAAGACAACAACACACGACGCAAGGCATTACCGATGGTGACACCGTAACCTTGAAATAAAGGTTCGATGGTCAAAATCGCTTCGTGCTCACGAGCTCCAGGGGCAAAGCTCATCTTAGATGGCAGGAGAATGTTCTCCATAAATAGTTGGTAAAAAATGAGTGAGTGTTAGCGGGAGTAAAACTCGACGATCATCTTTGGGTCGTAGACCTCCTTCAAATCGTCGCCCTGGGGCACGCTCACCATTTTCCCGCTCGCTGCAGCGCCTTCGCGATGCAACCAGCCCGGAACCGAGTGGTTCTTGAGCCGCTCCTCCAAGTCGGTAAATACTTTTTTATCTGTCTTGTTAGTACGAATTGTGATCACATCATCAACACGAACTGTATATGATGGAATGTTGACCTTGGTGCCATTGACGTTAAACATCGCGTGGCTAACCATCTGACGAGCTTGTGGACGAGTTTTGGCAAAACCTAGTTTGTAAACGACATTGTCCAAACGAGTTTCCAAAAGTCGTTGCAGGTTCTCCGCCGAGTTACCCTTAAGACCGGTCGCCTTTTCGAAATAATTGCGAAATTGACGTTCCATTACGCCGTAAAGTCGCTTTGCCTTTTGCTTTTCGCGCAACTGAGCGCCGAAAACCGAAAGCTTAGCTGGACGAGCATTTGGGGATCCGTGCACGCCGGGCGCATAAGCGCGACGAGACATCAGCTTCAAGATGCTATCTGAAGATGAGAGAGCAACACCATCTCGGCGGCTCATCTTACCCATTGTTTTGGTAGTTCTACCCATAAAACTTTGATTCTAGATCGGACTAGACGCGACGAGCGCGTGGCGCTCGGCAGCCGTTATGCGGCATTGGCGTAATTTCTTTAATCGACAGCACCTTGAAACCCTTAGTATTGAGTGAGCGGATAGCGCTATCGCGACCGCTACCAATTCCGATGACAAACACCGCCAATTCCTTAAGTCCAAATGGTTCGGACTTTTCGAAAACGTTATCGATCACCTTGCTAGCAGCGTAAGGTGTAGCTTTCTTAGGACCAGTAAACCCGACCAAACCGGCACTTGACCAAGCCAATGCGTTGCCATTTTGATCTGTCAACGTCACTATGGTGTTGTTCAATGTTGTTTGAATGTAGCAACGACCTCTAGGCACAACTTTAGCAACGCGCTTCTTACCCTTAGCGCTACGTAACGTCTGCTTTCCAGCCTTAGCTTTTTTATCACCTTTTTCGCCAGTTTTTCCAGCTTCAACCTTTGGTGCTTCAGCTTCGATGGCATCTTTTTTTATTTCATCTGTCATATTAGGTCTTGGTCAAAATTCGGCGGCCGCTACCAGCTGTCTTGCGGACGTTACCGCGGACAGAGCGTGAATT
>CAYPRR010000100.1:0-2114 GCA_964413245.1 uncultured Gammaproteobacteria bacterium | reverse complement strand
GCCGGCAAACGTTTGGAGTGACGGATGCCACGGTAGGCACCTATTTCCTTCAAACGCTTAATGCTTGATAGAACGTCACGGCGTAGCTCACCTTCCACGCGGAATTCTTTTTCCACTATGGTACGAACCACGTTCTCTTGATCTAGCGTAAGATCCTTAACCCGCACTTCTGGCTTGATTTCGGCCTTAGCCAAAATCTGCTTGGCGCGAGTTTCGCCAATTCCGTAAATATAAGTTAAAGCGACATCGATGCGCTTGTTCGTTGGGATTGTAACTCCAGCAATACGTGCCATAATGAAATATTGGGCGCTTAACCTTGGCGCTGTTTATGCTTAGGATTTTTCTTACAAATGACATGCACTCGACCTTCACGGCGGAGAACACGGCACTCTCGACAAATTGCTTTGACTGAAGATCGGACTTTCATAACTATGTTTTTAAGACAAAATCACCCGAAAAATTGTGGATGATTGTCGCAAGCTAGAGATGCCTTATCGTTTTTGAAAACTGGATTAAATCGATGAGATATCGGTGCGCAGCGAGGAGTGGAGTAAGCCGTACCTAGATGTACGGTGTCGAACGCCACAGCTACAAGCCGATAGATCACGATTTTATACGGTTTTAGAAACGGTAAGTGATTCTACCTTTTGTGAGATCATATGGACTGATCTCTACTTTGACCTCGTCACCCGGCATAATACGGATTCTAAATTTCCGCATCTTGCCCGAGAGATGAGCAATGATTTCTTGATCGTTTTCCAATTTTACTCGGAAATGACCGCTCGGTAGGGCCTCTTCGACCGCACCTCGCATTTCAATGAATTGTTTTTCTGCCATAATTGCTTCGGAATGGTATCAGACCCAGCGGATTAAGGCAAGAAAACAACCTTTCTTGACGCCGGGGAGTTTACCTCAGGTATTAAATAGTGTCAATTCCAGCCTGTGTCTAACCCAAAACCGCCTTCAAACGTCGAACGCCGGCCGAAACCGCTTCTTCTTTCTGAATCTTGAAACCGACTAATTCAGACGTATTCTCAACGTGTGGACCACCACAAATCTCCTTCGAATAGTCACCAACCGAATAAACCTTAATTTTACCGCCAAGCGTAGCATATTTATCGCCGAACAAACCAATCGCTCCGCCTGCTTTCGCCTCTTCCACGGTCAACATATCAAAATGAACCGGCATGGCTTTTTTGATTTGCTCATTAACAATTCGCTCAACTTCGGTGATTTGTTCTGCCGTCATCTTTTCACCATGGCTAAAATCAAAGCGTAATCGTTCGGCCGTGATGTTACTTCCCTTTTGCTCAACATGATCGCCTAAAACATCACGCAAGGCCTGATGAACCAAATGCGTCGCCGTGTGTAATCTCGTCGTTTCGACTGAATGATCAGCCAAACCACCAGCAAACTTTTGTTCAGCCCCAGCACGAGATAAATCTTGGTGGGCCTTAAAATCAGACTTAAACTGAACCTCATCGACGGATAGATTATAAGTTCGAGCCAATTCTTCTGTTGTGAGTTCTAATGGAAAACCGAATGACTGATAAAGATTAAAAGCATCAGTTCCAGTTACTTCACTATTTTTATCAATAATTTTCTTTAATTCACGAAGACCTTGTTCAACTGTTCTCGCGAATTTCGCTTCTTCTGCTTCTAATTCCTTAAGAATCATCTCACGTTTTTCTACCAAATCAGGATACGCCTCGCTATATGTATCGATGTAAGCACTAGCAACTTCCCGAATAAGTGCATTAGCCACGCCTAACCGACGTGCAAATCGAACAGCGCGACGCACAAGACGACGTACAAAATATCCTTGATCTTTATTTCCTGGAAAAATGCCATCACCAATCAAAAACGTTGCCGCTCGAATATGGTCAAGAACCACTCGAAAAGAATATGTTTCATCACTAACTTCACCGTAAATTTTTCCCGCTGCCTTTTCAATTGCTAAGCGAGCCCCATCAAATAAAGACGATCGAAAAACATCTGGACCATCAATCACGGCAGCCACCATACGCTCAAGCCCACCTCCAAAATCAACATTTTGCTTTGGAAGCAATTCAAAGCCCTTTTCAGTCTTCATGTATTGCATGAAAACATTATTG
>CAYPRR010000099.1:0-3521 GCA_964413245.1 uncultured Gammaproteobacteria bacterium | reverse complement strand
CACCGTGCCTATACTGGCAAGTGGCCGGCCCTCCGGATCCCGCTCAATCCGGGCGAGGCCCTTTACCCAGCGCGTCTGCCCCCCCGCCACGATGCGATGCTCGATGTCGTAGGCGGTGCCCGTCATCATCTCGCCCCAGGCTCTGCGAACCGAGTTTCGGTCATCGGGGTGGATGGCCGCGAAGAATGTTTCCTGATTGACCGCCTGCCGTTGCGGGACACCGAACATGCGATAGGTTTCCGCCGACCATTCCAGCCGGTTGGCTGGAATATCGAGCAGCCAGCTGCCGATCTGACCAACGGCTTGGGCGCGGTTGAGATTTTCTTCACTCTCGCGCAGATTTTTCAGCACGATCATGCTGCTCAGCGCATCCGTGACGCGTTGCCCGACATCCTTGAAAATCAGCAGTTCATCCGCGTCATAAACGCGCGCCTGCGCGCAGTGATGCAGGCCGATTATCCAGGGGCCGCCCACCCGGGGGCGCAACGCCATTTGCATCTGGGATCGTATCGAGAACTGCTCGGCCACTGCGGCGGGGATGGTGCGGGATGCTGCCGGGCCATATGCGAGAGGCTCTGCGGATGCAAGCACGTCGCGGAACACCTCGACCACTTCCGGAGTCATCGGCATCACCGAGCCTCGCGCAAAAGCCCCCGGCCACTCCGGGCGTGTGCGTTCCATGGGCACCGACCAGGAAGGCGCATCGGGATCGCAGGGATACAAAAACCAGGCGCGATCCGCATCGAATATCGCCAGGATTCCGTCTAGCACCCCACCCAGCAGCTCTTCCATACTCATGCTGTCCAGGCCTACCGGCATGATGCGTTCCAAGGCATCCAGATGGCGGACGCGGCGGGAGAGTTGCTGTTCCAACTGTTTGCGCTCGGTGATGTCGCGCACGATAGTCAGCAGGTAGGGCTTGTCGAGTTCCATGGATGTCGCACTGATTTCCACGGGGAACGTCGAGCCATCCTTACGCCGGTGCATTGTTTCGAACTGCATGCGTCCCGATTGCCGCAACTGCGCCTGGATCATTTTCACGGAGTCCTCGCTGATGGCCGGGTCTATGTCAAAAGCGCTCATGGCCAGGATTTCTTCCCGGCTGTAGCCCAAGACGCGGCATCCCGTCTCGTTCATGTCGAAAAAACGGAACGTGTCCAGATCAAGTACCTCGATGGCATCGCTGGAATTGTCGATCAAGGTGCGGAACAGCTTTAGATTTGACTCGGCCTGCTTGCGCTCGGTGATGTCGCGTATGGTCGCGGAAAAGAACCGTCCGGAGACGGTTTGCCATTGCGCCAGCGAAAGTTCCAGCGGGAACTCGCTACCATCCTTGCGCAGCCCTTCAAACTCAACGGTTTTGCCGATGATGCGGGGTTCTCCGCCGGCCGCCACCCTTAGCAAACCTTTGAGAGAGTCTTCGCGATACCGCTCCGGCATCAATCGGGTCAGGGATTGCCCGAGGATTTCGCCTTTTGAGTAGCCGAAGATGCGCTCGGCGCTGGAGTTCCATTTCATGATGTTGCCGGCGCTGTCGGCAGTAATAATGGCATCGTTGGCGGTCTGCACTATCGCCCGGAAGCGCCGCTCGCTCTCCTCGATCGCCTCCATCGAACGAGCCTTCATCTCCACCCGGTAGGCGCGCTGCTGCTGCCGCCACAGCAGCAGCACTGCCGCGCCCACCGCGATGATGGCGACCAGCGCGACCAGGCTGACCCACAGCACCAGGGCGCGCAGCGGCGCCAGCACCTCGGCCTGATCGAGCTTGGCGACAAGGAACCAGCCCGTTCCTTCCACTGGACGGTAGGCGGCCAGCACCGGCACGCCGCGGTAATCAATACCCGCCACTGTACCAAGCCGGTTCTCGCGGAGGGCGATGGCGGCCGGGAGGTCCAGCGTCGCCAAGGGCAGGCGGAAAGTCATCGGAGTGTAGGCGCGGTGGCGCAACTGGTTGAGATAGAGCACGGATTCCCCGTCGCGGCGCACCAGCAGGGTTTCGCCGCTGGGGCTGGCCGTCGGCCAGGTCTGGATCAGCGGAAAAATGAAGGCCTGCGCCTTGACGCGCAACACCACGATCGCCACCATATGTTTGCCTTGCGTGTCTGGAACGATGATCGGCACCACCCACTCCAGGTGGATGTGGCCTTCCTCGTCGAGGTAAATGTCGCTGCGTTGCACCTGTTTGCTGGCCAGCGTCCGGCGCAACACAAGCTCGGGGACAGGGGATGTTGTCGACTCCTCGCCCGATGTGAGCAGCAAGCGGCCGCTGGAATTTATCAACAGGATTTTAGTGTAGTGGTAATTGGTGAGCAGATGCTCGAAGCGATCCAGAATCAGCTTGGATAGTTTGTCATCCTGTTCATGCTGCACGAACTGACCAACCCGTGCCACGAAGGCATCGTCGCTGGCCAGCACCTCGCTGTCCGCGCGCCGCTCGCCCAGCCAGTTTTCGATTTGCTCGGCCTTGAGCCGGGCAATGACTTCCATGTCAGCATAGGCTTCGCGCTCAATTTGCGGGCCGTACAGCCGGGTGATGGCATATCCGATCAGCGGCACCACCAGCGCCAGGGCAACAAAGATCAGCAACAGCCGCCGACCGCCAACCAGCTTGCCCCCGGCATCCGGTATGCTCGGCGCACCCCACACCCTGAGCAGCAGGTAGAGCAGGGGCTGGTATTCGTGATTATTACCAGCGTCCTGGCCAGCTCGATGCGGCCCATGAGAACCGGATCGGCGACGCTGATCGTCAGCAAATAGCCGGAGACAACGATCCACAGCGCTGCAAGGACTGCATAGAGCAGTGCGATGCCGGCGGGGGTGAGCCAACCATGCATCAGTGATTTGCGGAGGGGCAGTAGCTTCATCAAGATATTCATTTTTTTCTCGACATGCCAAGAGGAAAGTTTGCTCTTAAAGTTATTCGATTGCCATCTTTATTGATAAATCTTATTTTTTCGGAACTACCTTGACGGGGTCACTGTGCGCCCGAATTGGCAATAGCACGCAATCCATTCCTTGCAGTTGCGACACGCGCCGCAAGCATTGCCAGCATGGACATGGCTATCTTCACTGCCGTCATTATGTAATGATTGTGCAGGATGCGAAGTTTGTCCTGCCCTATCTGTTCTGATAGGTATGCATTTTCATATCTGGGAACCTCTAAAGATCCACATTTCATCCCAACTGATGGAACTACTGATAAGACTGCCAGCCATCTGACTAATCCGGAAAATACGCTGGTTTAATCATTGGTTAACTGCGAGGCAAAGTCATGCGGTTCTCTACCCGGCAAACTGCAACACATAAGGATCACTCAGGCAGGACTTCCAGTTCTGGAGTGCGCTGTTTAGCAGCGACCGCATTGCGGCAGCCGTCCTTTATCCACTCCAGCCATTCCGGCATGCCCGCGCCGCTGGTTGCCGAGATGCGGATCACTTGCAGTCTGGGATTGATGCGGCGCGCGTATTCGATGGCGAGATCGGCATCGAAGTCCAGGTGCGGCAGCAGGTCGCATTTGTTGA
>CAYPRR010000098.1:0-3534 GCA_964413245.1 uncultured Gammaproteobacteria bacterium | reverse complement strand
TGCCATATGAAATTGTTACTGGGTTAGTGCTAGACTATGGTATTGTTGCAAGTGTAACGGCCAATAAGATAATCGATGATTCTTGGATAATCTTATTATTCACATCGTTATTCATTTTATTGTTTTCATTTTGGAGTTATCGAACGTTTGTCGATCCGATTATTGATCTAATGCGAGAGGTGAATAGACTTAGCTTGAAACAGGAGGCGATGAATGAAATCGATCCGCTGCTTATAAATCGAAAAGATGAAATCGGATCACTAGCTATGACTATTAACTCAGTGACCCGAGAATTGAAAGATAGCGAAGATAAATATTCAGTATTAGTTGAAAATAGCAATGACGGTATAGTTGTGCTCAGAAATGATAAAATATTATTTGCTAATGACAGAATGGCTAAGATGTTGGGGCACAAATCAACTGAATGTATCGGAATGAATTTTTCTCACTGTATCGTGGCGCAAGATAGAAAACATGTTGTTCAATCAGATTTTTTGAAGATACAGAAAATCGGCGCAGGATCACGTTTTGAGTGTAATCTACTTAATGTTGCCAAAATTGAGGTACCTGTTGAGATTAATGCTTCGCAGGTTTATTATGAAAAGAAACCAGCAGTCTTGATGATGATTCGAGACATGACTAGGTATAAAGAAACAGAAAAGCTACGAAATGATTTTACCTCTATTGCCTCACATCAAATGCGAACGCCGTTAACCGGCATTAAGTGGTTTGTTGAATTGTTATTAACTGATAAGGTCGGCAAGTTATCGAATAAGCAGAAAGATTATTTGGAGCAAATTCAGAATAGTAACGAAAAAATGATCGCTTTAATCGATGACATGTTAAGCGTCTCACGAATTGAAAGCGCTGATAAATTTAAGGTATTACTTAAAAAGCAGGATATTGTTAAAGTTTTCCATTTGGCGATTAAGAATTCACAAGAAAGTGCAAATAAAAAAGGAATCATTATTCATCATCGCAATAAATGTATTGATCGGTTGATAGTTGAGTTCGATAAAGACAAATTGCTAATGGTCCTGCAAAATATATTAGATAATGCCATCAAGTATTCACCAGATAAGAGCTTTATTACTTTTGAGTCTTCCGTTGGTAATAATCAAATCACTTTATCGGTTACAGACCACGGGGCCGGAATTCCTCAGAAACAGCAGGGTCAAGTTTTTCATAGATTTTTTCGAGCTGAAAATACGGCCGAAAATCACTCAGGGACAGGTTTGGGACTTTATATTGCCAAGTTCTTAATGGAAAAGCAGAATGGTAAAATTTGGTTTGAATCAGTTGAAGGCCAAGGTTCAACTTTTTATATCTCGCTACCGATAAAGAAGTGAATTACTTGACCTTTTTCTGGCCTTCCGGTATTATCCAGCAACAACCTAAGAGCCGCAGACAACAGGTAGCGAAAGCTTAAATCCTGTCGAGGCATAAGAAAAGCCATTTTCTTGTGTTAATGCGGCCTTGAGGGTCGCACTTTTTAATTCATTGTTGAGAACTAGTGAAAAATGTTCCAGATACTAGGAGACGGGAAAGATGTGAGGAGACGTACTAAACCGTACGGCGACGAACAGCTGAACTCGACGACAACGTAGATGGACATTTTACACGGTTCTAATAAAACTATGCCAAAAACAAAGGCTCAAAAGGCAGAGATCATCTCTCGTCTAGCGGATAAGTTCCGCAAGATGAAGTCGGTCACCTTTTCTAGCGTGGCTGGTTACACCATGGCTCATGCTGATAGCCTCCGGGCTAAGGCAGTAGCCGAGAACGTCGATGTCTTCATTTCTAAGAAGACATTGCTCGAACTCGCTGCAAAGGAAGCTGGTTTGGTGATCGACCGCGACGCTTTGCAAGGATCGATTTTGACCGCCGTTTCGTACGGCGATGAAGTCGCTGGCGCTAAGTTGCTCAAAGAACTTCAGAAAACGAATGACCAGGTCAAACTCGTTTCCGGTGTGCTCGAAGGCAAAGTTATCTCCGGTGCGCAGGTGTTGGCCTTGGCCTCATTGCCAAGCAAGCATCAAATGCTCGGACAGTTGGTTGGCACGCTCCAAGCTCCAATCTCTGGCTTCGTTCGTGTCATGGCCGGTAACTTGCAGGGGTTGGTCGGTGTGATCGGTGCAATCAAAGAAAAGAGGGGAACCGTATAAAAACGCGATCTGTTGGTTTGCCACTGTGGTGCTCGTTCACCGTACCAGTAAGTACGGCTCACTATGCTCCTCGTGTCGCACCAATATCTCATCGTTTTTCTACTAGTTCCAAATTACTAAACTTAATCTAAAAAATATGTCCGACGAAACAAAGATGGAAGTGCCAGAGAAGTTTAAGTCCTTGGTCGAATCGATAGAGAAGATGTCCGTACTCGACTTGTCCGAATTGGTCAAAGTCTTGGAAGACAAGTTCGGCGTTTCCGCTGCCGCTCCAGCCATGATGATGGCCGCTCCAGCCGCCGCTGGCGCTGAAGTTGAAGAAAAGTCTTCGTTCAACGTCGAATTGACCTCTTCTGGTGAGACCAAAATCGCTGTGATCAAAGTAGTCCGCGAAGTAACTGGTCTTGGTTTGAAGGAAGCTAAGGACATCGTCGATGCCGCCCCAAAGAATGTCAAAGAAGGCGTTTCCAAGCCAGAAGCAGAAGAATTAAAGAAAAAATTGGAAGAGGCTGGTGCAGTCGTTACACTCAAGTAATTACTGGTCAGCAAAAAGCACTCTCGCTTGACGAGGGTGCTTTTTTGTTATAGCTTATATTCTTAGTTCTTTCCCAAAAGGAGTTTTCATGCGCAAGTTTCTTTCGTATTTACTTAGTTGTAAGGTAGAGATGGACGGCGAGACTATGATGGCTTACGTTGTAGTCGCATCGGTCGCTGCTCCGTGTTGCTTCTTGATGTGGCACTACGGCATCAATGCTGTTAATCAAGGCAATAGACTAGAGGGCATCGGTCTGATCATCTGCGCGCTGGCAGTAGGCATCTGCTTGATTGTTGTGCCGTTCAACTCAACCCCATCTCCAGAGGGTGAGGCACTTCGTCTGGAAAACGAGCTTCGGGATCTTCTGGAGGCCGATATTTGTCGCGATGGACATTGGTCCAAAGCTCAGGGTATGCGTCTCGCCGGGCTAGCCATCACTGCCGGTAAGATTCGCTCCAAGTCCGATGGAACTACTTTGCGCGAAGCCACCCTCTGCTTCATTCGTGAGCTCGTAACGGCTGAAGGCAGCTGGGATCGGGCTTGGCGAAAGCTTGATAGTCTTGATCTTGAAAGAAGGGGAATGTTGTAGCGCAGCGCTGACGCCGTTCTGGCCCGTCTTTCCCTTTTGGGAGAGCGGGTCGTATTTTTTTTGAAAATGTGGGATAATTTTACTAACTTTATTAGTAATTTAAACTTATGCATTATATTTGCATGGGCGGTTGTAGTGGTGATTCAGACGTGTCTGGTGTTTGTCAGGATCCAGACTGTGCTGATTTTGGTATGCCGTTGCATGAATGTGATTGTTCAGACGGTGATCATGGATTACCTGTAGCT
>CAYPRR010000097.1:0-3540 GCA_964413245.1 uncultured Gammaproteobacteria bacterium | reverse complement strand
TAGAACATATCGTTGTTGACCCCCTCAATTGTTTTAAAAAACTGTACCGTGCACTTCGCCCCGGTGGACAGCTTGTACTAACTACACCGAATGCCGTCAGACTAATTAACTTCGCCCATATGTTGGCAGGGAAGAATTTCTTTGATCGCTATCATCCGCAAAACGGTATTTATGGCCGACATAACAGAGAATTCACTCTGACGGAAGTTACACGGATTCTTGAATCAGAAGGATTTGTAATTAAAACAGCAAAGACGTTGGATCGCTATAACTACGATTTGGTGGAAATGTATGTAGACAGCTATGATGAACTGGTTAAGTTACCTTATTCCGGCACGCAGCTTAGAAACATTCTTGCATCACTTAACGCCGAGACTGAAAATCGCGGCGACAATATATACGTGGTAGCAGAGCGGGCCTAACTCGCATGATTATCCGCATAGTCACTTGATGAAGGCAGCCATTGATTAGACAGACAGCAGTGCGTGCCTTATTTATGGCTTGCTTATTCGGCATAGGCTTGTCTCAGCTCGCCTATTACCGTTTGGTAAGTTTTGAAGAACACGTGAATGTCGGTGCGCCCTCGCTGAGCGGGTACGTAGAAATTCCCAAGCGTGCATACCTGGCAGACAAAACACCAGATCAATTTCACTCACTTAACATACCCGTCTCTCTGGTACCTAACGCCTACTATCGTTTTCGCTTTGATGTTCTCAATCTTCCGAGGGAGCGAATCAATCTTACGGCAGACCTCTATGCGCCGGGGTATGACAATCCAGCGCAGGAGACAAATATACACACCGGGATGAGTAGCCTGAAAAGTCAACAGGACTTCATCTTTAATTTGGACAATTCTCCTGATAGCGCCTATTTTAGATTGTTTTACTCTGGCCTCCCTGGGCTTGAAATTTCAAATATACAAATCACACGTGTACCAGCTTGGTGCATGTGGCTAAAGTGGAGTTTGTTGGTCGGCGTTATAGGCTCATTGTGCTTGTTCGTATTGACAGTAATAAAACATCTTAAGAATATCTATACATCTGAATCCAAAATCTTGATACCAGCTACAGGAATTCTGCTGACTGAGGTTCCTCTGCTGTTTGTCATCTATTTTGTCGCAGTGCTTGTAAGATTTGCGATGTATCTAGCGTTGCCCTACTGGTCGGGCGATGAATATATTTACAAATCGATTGCCGCGAGTATCTGGCAATTTGGCCATCATGGCGTGCTTGCAGACAGCATGGTGTCAAGCTCAGTTGATTTGCCAAATCTGCTTTACCCCTACCTGATTTCCCCCGCGTTTGCGCTTGGTGAGAATTTTTACACTGGTATAAGGCTTATTAACGCACTCGTAATTAACGCGGCGATCTTTCCGTGCTACTTGATAGCGAGAAAATACCTTGAACGAATTCCTTCATTAATAGCAGTCGTTTTTTCCATCGCGATCCCGTTCATAAACCTGGGCGCTTTTGCAGTCACCGAGACCCTCTTCTTTCCTTTGTTTTTACTAGCTGTCTGGGTCGCTATTGAAAGTATTGAACACAGACACTCAATTGCATGGGCTGCCGCTTTTGGATTGATCACGGCAGTACTTTTGAATGTACGTCTCACCGCAATGGTGCTACTACCAGCATATTTGCTTTCGCTTTTGTGGATATCCGTGAGGCAGAGGCAAGCATGGAACCTACTGGTACGTCCAATTTGGCTAGGGACACTAATTACATTCGCGTGCTCATATTTAGCCATCAAATATTCATTGGATGGGAAGGCCATAGGAGATATTGGCCTATACGCCGGTATTGCTGGGCGAAGCGATGGCCCCGTGTCAATTGTATTGAAAGACCCATCAGGTGCATTCAATCTGCTAGCCGGGCATTTGACGACATTGTCCATACCCTACGCCTTACCTATTGCGATAATGCTGACCTCGGCAATGAGGAGGCGCAATCAACTGTCCAATGACGATAGAGTTAATGATTTTCACGTTGTTGCCCTGGTATTCTCAGCAGCGATATTTACGCTTGCTTTGCTATTTACCATCGGGGTTTCAGCATTCGACCTTGGCGGCCTTGGGCGATGGCACTCAAGATACTACTTTTATTGCTACCCACTATTTATCATCGTAGGCGCAGTGATAGTAGATCGCCATAAAAATTCTTTACAGTCAAATCGTTTGATGACATTTACGATTGTAGCTATCTTATTGGCATGCAACGTGTATTTTATAAAGTCGTATGGTGCGCTGCAGAACCCGTGGTTTGGCTCTATTGCAGACAATATGGATGTTCAGTGGTACAGAATATATAAAGGACTATATTGGCTCTTTGTTGCAGCAACTGCCGTAATAGCTTGGCTCTGGTACAAGCGCAGCACATTATTCGTGAGTAGTCTTATTAGTTTCATGATTGCATGGGTGCTTGTAGCAAATGTAGGGACACTTCGTACGGCAGGGATAAGTAATGACGTGCAATCGGACGCGTGCGGTAGCCTCAGCTGGCATTTTTTGGAACAGCACCCAGGGCGATTTGTTGTCATAGGTGAAGATCGACCTACTTTGGTTGGAGCAGCCTTTTGGAATCCATATATTCCTGAAAAAGCATTCATATTTCCGGAACACACAAAACTTCTTGGTCCGGATGAAGTGGCCGTTACGACAGACTATTTAATTGTGAATGGTAAAATTCCCGTGGATTCGGTGTACCACCAGATCGCGTCAATTGGTGACTGTGCCATATATGAACCACAGAGCGAAAGCAAAAAATGAGGCCAGATAATTCAAGCACCACAGCTGACATATTAATTGTGCCAACCATTGCAGTTGTGATCCCCAGTTACAAAGTTGCTCGCCACATTTTGGATGTCATATCCGGCATAGGTAATGAAGTTCAGCGCATCTATGTCGTTGATGATAAGTGCCCAGACGGATCCGGTAACTATGTGGAAAAAAACTGCAAAGACCCGCGTCTTGTCATTTTGCATCACGAGATCAACCAAGGTGTAGGCGGTGCCGTGATGACGGGTTATCGGGCAGCCATAGCAGATGGCGCAGATGTGATCGTCAAAGTCGACGGCGATGGACAGATGGATCCCTCGCTGATACTAAATTTTGCAGGCCCAATTCTTGCCGGCGAGGCTGATTATACAAAGGGTAACCGTTTTTACGATCTCGAGGAAATACGTGCAATGCCGGCGATAAGGCTTTTTGGCAATGCGGTGTTGTCGTTCATGACAAAACTTTCATCCGGCTACTGGGATTTGTTTGATCCGACCAATGGCTATACCGCAATTCACGCCGATGTGGCGCGTCATCTGCCGTTTGAAAAAATCAGTCGCCGCTATTTTTTCGAAACGGATATGTTATTCAGGCTCAATACGCTAGGCGCTGTGGTGGTCGATGTGCCGATGGATGCAAAATATTGTGATGAAGTAAGCGGCCTGAAAATCTCGAAGATTGTCGGTGAGTTCTTTGTTAAGCACGTCCGTAATTTTTCAAAACGAATTTTTTATAACTATTATCTGCGTAACATGTCGCTCGCATCT
>CAYPRR010000096.1:0-3598 GCA_964413245.1 uncultured Gammaproteobacteria bacterium | reverse complement strand
CAATATCGCCATTATGCGTACCTTCGTACAGTTACGGCAGATGCTATCCTCCAACACCGAGCTGTCGCGTAAGCTGGTTGCGCTGGAAAAGAACTACGACGTCAAATTCAAAGCAATATTTGAAGCCATCCATCAACTGATGGCTCCCGCCGACCCCAAAAAGAAACGCCTCATCGGTTTCGCGCCTTGGGGGAAAAAATGATGCTGCTCCATTGGTTGTTGGTCATGTAAAGGAATAAATGAGCGGTCATGAATCAGAAAGTAAGCTGTTGCCGCAAGGTCTTTATGAGCGTCTTATTTACGCTGATGAAGTCGACCAATTGCAGGCTCTGGCCGAGGCACACTGTGCGCTAGTTGCCCAACCGACTCAAGCGCAGCGACGCGAACATCTAATCCACGAAGTTTCATCCCGGTTGCCAGAACTCCTCGATATTGTTGCGAATGCAGCTGAGGGGCATTTAGAGCAATCACGTGCCGAATTAAAATTGATTGCGCATCTGATACGCGAAGCCCGCTTGAACGCAAATGACGATTCCGAATTGCGTGCGCTCGCTGATCCACTTCAACTGTTACGTGCGCTGCATCCACCGAATGCTGTTCCCAGCATTCCGTTGACTGGTTTGCGACGACCTTGGCTGTTCACCTCAGCCCGCAGCGATCCCTCTCTGCTCGGCGAATTGCGAGCAGAACTCGGCGCAGTAGACCGTGTTGATATCCTTGTCAGCTTCATCACATGGAGCGGGGTACGCAAAATCATTGATGTGCTCAAAATGGCAACGGCGCTTAATGCGCAGGGCTTGCCTCGTACACGCTTCCGTATTTTGACAACGACTTACATTGGTGCAACTGAAGCGCGCGCAGTGGATGCACTGGCTGAATTACCAGGTGTTGAACTCCGAATCTCTTTGGATGGCCGTCGTACCAGGCTGCATGCTAAAGCTTGGATATTCCATCGCAAGACTGGTTTTGGGACAGCATTTGTTGGAAGTGCGAATTTGTCAGAATCTGCGCTAATTGGCGGGATTGGATGGACAGTTAAAATCACAAAAGCTGCTGATGCGGATTTATTCTCCGCAGCAGAGGCACACTTCGAAACGTTGTGGAACGACGGCGAATTTCAACTGTATGACCCACACGATGAGGTTCAACGGAAAGCACTTGTTGAAGCTCTTCGTGAGCAACGGCATAGACCAGGATTACGCAATGGAAATGAAGAACCAATTGCAATCCACACATGGTTTGAACTTCGTCCTAAAGCGTATCAGCTTGAAATGCTTGAGCGCCTTGAATCAGAGCGTCGACATGGACGGTGGCGCAACCTAGTTGTTGCAGCCACGGGAACTGGAAAAACGGTTGTCTCCGCGTTTGATTATCAACGTCGCGCGCGCGAAGAAGGGAATCCGCCACGCCTGTTATTTATTTCCCATCGCATCCAGATTTTGAAGCAGGCGATTGCGACATTTCGGCAAGTCCTGCGTGATCCATCATTTGGAGAGCTACTCGACGGCAACAACGCACCAACGCAATATGGGCATTTATTCGCCACGATCAATACCGTGCATAGCCGTGGCTTGTTGGCACAACTGGGGGCGGATTATTGGCGCGTAGTGATTGTAGATGAAGCGCATCATCTTCCAGCCAACACCTTTGATCAGTTTGTCAGTTTAGTGCGCCCACAAATATTACTGGGATTGACTGCGACACCAGAACGCGTTGATGGGAAAAATTTGAATGTATATTTTGACGCGCGTCCTGACGGATCACCGGCGGTGTCACTCAGACTTTGGGATGCACTCGATCAACAACTATTAGCGCCATTCGAGTACTACGCAACGGCTGATGAGACCGACTTATCCCAAATTAGGTGGAATCGTGCAGAGGAAACCGTGCAACTCGATGCATTGATATCGAGCAATGAAATGCGTAGTCGATTGATTATCAATACGCTGCAACAGTATGTGGCGGATTTGAATCAACTCAAAGGCATTGCGTTTTGCGTCAGTGTTCGGCATGCACAATTTATGGCGAACTGGTTTGAAAAATCCGGTTTGCCTGCGCGTAGTCTTACCGGCGCTAACACGCCAGAGCAACGTGAAGATGCGATAAGAAATTTGCAGTCAGGGAAAATCAAACTTATCTGTACCTGTGATCTGTTCAATGAGGGCGTTGATATTCCTGAGATCAATACACTTTTGCTACTGCGCCCCACGCAGAGCCCAGTGATTTTCCAGCAACAGATTGGTCGTGGGTTACGTCTTGCCGATGGTAAAGATAGCTGCCTGGTGCTCGACTTTGTAGGCCAATACAGCGAAGGCTTCCGTTTTGATACATTGTTGCGGACTATCACTGGACTCACGCGAGCAGATTTGAAAGATTCCGTTGAAAATGGCTTCGGCTTACTTCCAGCGGGATGCCATATTCAATTTGATCGTGTTTCGCGCGAACGAGTGCTTTCTAATCTGCGTGCTGCTTTGAACTTGAATGCAGTTCGTCTGCGCCAAGAGCTTGCATCTTGGGCAGCACTTCGTGCAGGTCAGCCACTGCGATTGAAAGACTTTGTACGTGAAAATCAGTTGGACATCACGGATATTTATGTGAATAACCGTTCATGGACTAGTTATAAGCGGGATGTTGGGTTGCCCGTGCCCCCACCTGGGCCGCGCGAAGATACGTTGTCTCGGCGGATGGGTAGTGTTTTGCATGCAAATGATCCTAATATGTTGGCTGCTTGGACAACAGTTCTTGCAACTGGCGAAGTTGATCCCTATCGGGTGCAGATGCTTGCATATCAGGTGCTAGACAAACGGGATGATTTAATTGATCCAACCGGATTTTCATCGTTGATGAGTACGCATCCTGCTTTGCGTGGCGAATTGATTGAGCTTATTGATTGGTTACAAGAAGAGAGCACAATTAGTTTTCAAACGCTACCGGATGCGCCGTCAAATTGGCCTTTGAGCCTACATGCGCGTTACCAGCGACGAGAGATTCAGACTGCTGTCGGCCATCTGACACCCAGCTCACGACCGTTATTCAATGAAGGTTGTTTAGTTTTATCAGACCCAAAAATTGAATTAATGTTTGTCACGTTAGATAAGCGAGGGGGGTTCGCCGAACGAGTGCAATATCATGATTACGCGATAAGCCCGGAGCGTTTTCATTGGCAAACGCAGAATCGTGCAGGTGCTAATAATGCGACAGGACAACGATACATCGAAAGCGCCGGAAACGGATGGGGGTTTCAATTATTCGTTCGCGAGAATCAAAAAAGCGCGTACATCGCACTAGGGCCAGTCGAGCTTGAGCAGTACGAAGGAGATCGGCCAATATCAATTATTTGGAAGCTAAAGCATGCGATGCCTATTGAGATATTTCGGCGGTTCAGCGTGTTGAGAGGCGGATGAGCCAAGTGATTCAGAAGGCTATCTGCACCTTGGCAGCAACCAGAAATTCTGGCCGGCGCGAGTCGCAGGTCGCGTTAGACGTGCATTGGAATCCCGTCAGCGCGTTTGATGGAACAACCGGGCACGCACCACGGTTTAGTTTCAAGCCGCCAACAACTCGACATTCAGTTTTTTCCCCAGCACCGCCGCCGCAC
>CAYPRR010000095.1:0-3641 GCA_964413245.1 uncultured Gammaproteobacteria bacterium | reverse complement strand
AGAAGTATGTTGATTTGGTGGAAGCAGCGATGTATGCCCAATATCCTGAGGCTCAGATTGTTGAGGTGGCTGATTACGTTGATGTTTTGCCAAATGACTGGCCAGACGAAAAGATGGATCTTTGGGGTTCGGAGATGACTTTACAGAAAGATGAGCATTTTCCAATTAAAACTTGGGCCATGTTTGAGCATCAAGGGGAAAAAGATTTGCGTTTTAAGGACCCAATTCTGCCGGTGATTGAAATTTTAGGAAAGATGAAGCCAGATGAACAATATTGGATTCAGATTTTAATTAAGCAACCAGATAGTCAGGATTGGTCAAAAGAGGGTGTTAAATACATCAACAAAACTTTTGGCAAGCCAGAAAAGAAGAAAAAGCCCGGAATGTTTTCAGAATCAGTCGGCTGGATCCCTGGTGAGATCATGAAGCAAACTACTGGTTTGGTGATTGGTGGAGAGCCTGTAGAAAAGAAGCAGGAAGATTTTGCGATGTTTAAGATCACGACTGCAGAAAAGTACACACTTGAAGCAGTCAATGAAAAAATTTCGAAGATCGGTTGGAAATCAAAAGTACGTATTGTTTATTCAGCGCCACATAAGACCTACCGTAAAGGAACCATTGCCTCATTCACCAAAGGTATTTTCCATCAATATTCACATTTAAACTGGAATAAGTTTGGTTTGCACGACCCATCTACGCCAAAAGATGATTATCTCTGGCAAACTTGGCAGATGGCAAAAAAGCAAAAACGATTATTGTACCGTTATAAAAATAGAAAAATGACCGCCGGCTCGACCTGTTATATTTTGAACTCTGAGGAGTTGGCGACGCTCTTTCACTTTCCGTCGGCCGATGCCCGTACGCCAATTTTAACAGCACCTGGCGCTAAGCGCGCCGAACCGCCAATAGATTTGCAATGGACGTTGGAAGATACGATTTTGCCTAACTTTGATCGTAGTTCTAGTGACGTTACTATTACTACACCAGCCCGAACGGAACCGTTGTCTGTGCCTACACCGCTTTCACCGACCGGTGTGGTGACACCCCTCATTTCAAAGGAGGGGCAGGGGGTGGTTCCGAATTCACCAGTAGCTCATCACTCGTTGCATGTTCCGCCAGCTGAGTCTCAAATGCCAGTGCCAGGCCAGCCAGCACCATTACCACCAGGCTTGGATTTAGTTGATACGGAGTACGACCCAACTCCCGATGCTCCAGATAATTTACCTATGTAGCTAATCTACAAGCTACAAGCTACCAGCTAGATTATGCCAATGCGTTACGAACACGATCACGAAAAAGACGTTGTCTATTTCGCTAAAACCAACTTTCGCAATCAAATGCGGACTTTTGGTATTAAAACTGATGATCGTCGACGTCACATGTACGTAATTGGTAAAACTGGCATGGGTAAAACCACCCTGCTGGAAAATTTAATTTTGTCAGATATTTACGCTGGTCACGGTTGTTGTTACATCGACCCGCACGGTGAAACAGCTGAAAAGTTAATCGATTTTATTCCATCTTGGCGTATTAACGACGTGGTTTATCTAAACCCGGCCGACATGGACTATCCGATGGGCTTTAATATTTTGGAATCAGTTGATGAAAAACTGCGCCATTTGGTGGCCAGCGGCATGATGGGCGTTTTCAAAAAGATTTGGGAAAACGTTTGGTCAGCGCGCATGGAGTACATTCTGAACAACACGATTTTGGCCTTGCTGGAAACGCCAGGTTCAACTTTGTTGGGTATTAATCGCATGTTTTCGGATAAGGAATATCGCCGGGGGATCGTTGCTAACATTAAAGATCCAATCGTTAAGCAATTTTGGGTTAAGGAATACGAGGCTTACGAAACCAAATTTGCAACAGAGGCGGTTGCGCCAATTCAAAACAAAGTCGGACAATTTCTTTCGACCAGTTTGGTGCGTAATATTGTGGCGCAAAGCAAATCAACCATCAATCCGCGCAAGTTCATGGATAACCAGATGATCTTCATTGTGAACCTTTCAAAGGGTCGCATTGGTGAAGACGCTATGCGTTTGCTTGGCGGTATGTTGATTACCAAGATTCAGATGTCGGCTATGGAACGTGTCGATATGCCAGAAAGTGAGCGCAACGATTTCTATCTCTACGTCGATGAATTTCAGAACTTCGCTAACGAATCTTTCGCCGGTATTCTTTCCGAAGCTCGTAAGTATCGTTTGAACTTAGTCATTGCTCACCAGTACATCGCTCAGTTGGCCGAAGAGGTGCGAGATGCGGTTTTTGGTAACATTGGCACGCTCGTTTCTTTTCGTGTGGGTTCGCCAGACGCTGTTTTTATGGAGGCGGAATTTATGCCACGCTTCTTGCCTGAAGATATTATTAACTTAGGTAAAGCGCAGATTTATTTGAAGTTGATGATCGATGGTATTACGTCGTCGCCGTTTTCGGCTGTGACTTTGCCACCAATCGGGGCGCGAACTAATTCGGCAGTGAAAGTTATCGAGCAGTCGCGTGAACGTTACGCTGGAAGTAAGGCTAAGATTGAAGAACATGTTTCGACTTGGAGCGGTTTTGGTGAAGGTGTTGATATCGAGGCGATGTATAAAGAAGTCAAAACGAAAAAGGAAGATGCTAAGAAGGCTCGATTTTCACATGAGTACGAATGTAATCGCTGTAAAAAGATTTTCTCAATTCCAGTTGAATTAGATCGATCACGTCCGATTTATTGTGAAGAGTGCAAGCCGATTATTGAAGCTGAGCGGGCGGCTAAAGGTGGTGGTGCAAAACCAGCACCGCGTCCGGCAGCTCCGGTAGTGCCTCGACCACCAAAAGTAAGTGATGGTGAGTTGATTGTTAAAGAACCAGTTGGTGAATTATCACTAGATAAATTATTGCCACCTAAGCCAGTGCAGGTAGTCGTTGCCCCAAGACCTGTACCAGCTCAGACTAATCCTCCAAAAGGAGTAGAAGCTCCGCGTCGAGATCAGGGCCGTGGTCGTGACCGTAACCGTAGCGGTCAAGATCGTAATCGAGGTGGAAACAGTCGGCCACCACTAGCGCCAGCCACAATTAGAATTATTAAAGATGAGCCAAAGCCAGCGATTTCTGTTGCGGCTCCGATAGTATCGGTCCCACCACCACCAGTAGCGCCGAAAGCTGTAATGCCCAATGAACGTATCTCCTTCGACACTTAGTTGATTTTTTGCTAGTCTCCTTGAGTATGGAATTAAAACGTGAAGCGGCCGTTTGGTCTGATTACGAACTATTGGATAGTGGAGACTTTGAAAAACTTGAACGTTTTGGTGCCGTGACAGTTATTCGTCCCGAACCTTTAGCGTTGTGGACCAGATCGAACGAAGACGCTTGGCGTGATGCTCAGGCGACTTACAGCCGAGTCGGTGAAGAAGGTGATTGGTTGTTACGAACGACATTGCCTGGTGACTGGCGAATCACTTGGGAAGATTTGATTTTTAAACTACGGACGACTTCCTTTAAGCATACGGGAATCTTTCCTGAGCAAGCGTCCAATTGGCACTGGATTCGCCAAACGATCAAACCAGACATGAAAGTGTTGAACTTATTTGGTTACACTGGTGGCGCCACTATCGCGGCCGCATCGGCTGGGGCTGAAGTAGTTCATTTGGATAGTAGCAAGC
>CAYPRR010000094.1:0-3766 GCA_964413245.1 uncultured Gammaproteobacteria bacterium | reverse complement strand
CCGGACACGCTGTAGGGACCGACGTGCTCCGGGATTTCCGGGGCGATCAAGCCGTTGGCGCCGATACCGACCGTGAGCTGGATCTGCCGGGCGTTCAGCCGCGAGACGTCAGCCCGGAGGCTCTTGACCCGCTTCTGGAGCTTGCTGATCCGCTTGCTGAGCTTCTCGTCGCCGGCCGAGGTCTTCGCGTCGAGCGCGTCGATCTTGCCGTCCAACCGCGAAGCGTCAGCCTGCAGGTCCTTGATCTGGGCCTTGGAGGCGTGATCGGCCTTGGCGGCCCGCTTCTCGAACTTGGTCAGACGGCCCGCGTACTCGGCGGCGAGGCGGTAGGCCTCGCTGGCGCTCACTTCGTTCGCCTCCTGCGTCACGGGCACCCGGGTGGGCGCCGCGTAGGAGGGGGTCGAGCCGAGGATGAGCGCGAAAACGAAAAGGAAAGACGTCATGGATGATCCTATGTTGCCGGTGACGCCGGCGCGTTGAGGGACGGTGGATTGAAAGAAACAGTGTCGCCACACAGCAAATTCGCTATGTTTTGAACCAAGTAATATAGCAAAAAAATAGACTTTTGTCAAGTCTAAGCCGACAAATACACAAAAAAAATACGGGCAGAAACCGTGGATTTCTCCATAGTTTCCGCCCAGAAAGCCCTTATTCGGGGCCACCACCGACGCTCGGGTCGATCTCCAGCTCAACGACAACTTCTTCATCCGCCTCAGCTGAGGTCGGAGTCGTATTGGACTGGTAATAAATTACCCTGCCGCCCACACCGCTCCGGCGCTGGATGTAGATCCGCAGACCGGCACGAGCTTCGAAGGCCGCCGCGCCATCGATGCCGACCTGGCCGACCGTCACCATGGGCGCGACGACCAGATCGGTTGCCCAGTGGTTCGCACTTGGCAAATACTCGCTCTCCGCGACGGTAAAGCGCAAGTAACCCTGCGCGCCGGCTGCGCCGTGATAGGCGTCGCATTGCGACTGCCCAACACCATGAACAAAGTCGGCCTGGCCGAGCACGCCGTAACCCCAGGCAAACCTGCCGCTGGGACCCTTCCAGTACCGAACGTACTCGGCACCGATCCCATACGTAGCGTCTGAAGCAAGCACAGCGCTACCACCAATGCAGAAACCGCCGTAGTAGTCCTCGTTGCAGGATTGCACAATCGCTTGTGCTCCCAGCCAGGAAGACCCAGCTAATCCATCAATCGGAGGCTGTAGGTTGAGGTACATACCCGCCCCTGTTACAAGCGATGCCTCGCGTTGCTCCAGCAACTCAATCCTGCTGATCTCCGTTGCAACTTCGAGTAAGTCACTGTTGATCGCTTCGATCGGCGTGATCGTCACGGTCTGGGTCGGTACTGCCGGACAGGTCGCGTCGTCGGCCCCCGCGTTGCACTCCATGTCGTGAACACGCATGCCAATCGCCTCGAGCTCAGCCGCGACCTTGGGGTCGCCGACCTTGAGAGCACGGTAGCGCTTCTCGAGCGCGCCGATCTTGCCGTAGGCTTCGGCGGCCAATCGGTAGGCCTCCTCGGCGCTCACGGTGTTGGCCGGGTTGGCCGTGGGAACGAAAGCCGGCGTACCGGCGAAAGAAAGTGAAGTTGCGATGAAAAGAAACATTGTTGACTCCAAGAGATTGAATGAACGAACTAACAAAAAAAACTAACATTATATCGCTATAATGTCAATTGACAGATCGCTAAACGGTTGATAGGGTTCTATGCATAAAGCCCCTTGCGAGGGCTCGATGGAACGGTCGTGACGCCTCCTCCTCGTCGCGATTCGTACCCACCGAGCCTTCGGAGGGGGTTTTGATTGTTGAAACTATTGAATCGGATTACCTTGTTGAAATTGTATAATCAACAACTTCAACATTTTCAACAAATTCAACTATTCCTCGTGCAAAACTTGGTGACGACGGCGCACACGCTCCACCTGAATCAAAATGTATCCCACTCCAAATAATCCACCCAAAATCAGTCCAGAAAAAGCATTCAACAATACATTTGGACGAACTGGCCAACGAGAGTTTAACGGTTGATCAACGACCTTGATCGTAATTCCACTTCCAGAAACATATTCCAAACCGTTTTCCACCAACACGCTAGAAACTGCCTCAGCAATCAACTCTGCCTGGTCAACATCTGGGTGATAAGCAGTGATCGTTAAAAATCCCATGCTGTGCGAAACCGAAGTCATTACGGCATCGGCCCATTTTTTTCGCTTTTTAATTTCGTCTGTTGGAAAATAGCTTTGATCAATATCAAAACTGGTTTCAAAAACAGCATTATAAAAATCTGTCGTTGGAATATTGTTAGCCAATTGATTAGCAATACTTTCGGCTGATCGACTCGCCGTATAGGCATCAACCACGCCTAAATCCTGTGTGATCAGCAAACGTGTCTTCGAGCTATATTCCAGTGGGCGCAAAAAAGACAACACTGTGCCCAATAACAAACCAATAGCGCAGGCAAAGAAAATTATCGGCCAACCCGAGAGCACCGGCGTTAATCGAGTATATTGATAGGCCATATGCTCTTAGTATATCAAATCAGCGTAGTCCCCCAACGTCACTTCGATTTCAGAACTTATCGCTGCACGAATAATTGTTAATTTAATCTTTGATCCAGACGCATAACGTTTCAACGCAATGGAAACTGGATCAGCTGAAGTAATCGGTACACCATCGATCGCTGTAATCAAATCAAACATTTTTACACCTGAAGATTTAGCTGGACCTTTTGGCAATGAAGTTACCAAAGCACCCTCTTTTTGATTCATTTTTAAGGCTGAATCGATATTTAAAGCTTGATTAATATCAACAACTTGCGCGCCTAATCCAGCATAAGATGCATAACCATCTTTCAAAACTGATTGCACAAAAGGCAAAATATGATTCAACGGTGTTACTAAATTACTATCTGCAAAACCGATTAATTCTCCCGAAGCATTCACAATCAGCGCCGACGTTACCCCAAGATTAGTGTCAATCGTCCAATTAAAATTATATTCTTCCGCCTGATAAATCGTCGTTAACGAAGACAAAGTATCAGTCAAACTCGTGGCTAACAATCGCTCACTATCTAACAGGCCGAAAACAATTTCGCCAGGACGAGCTTCCCCGGAATTACCAAATGGTACGGCCGAAAAATTCTGGCCATCAACTTTAACCATCACTAAATTCGTCAGCGTGTCTGTCACCATTTTCGTAATTGTAAATCGCTTACCGCCGATCCAAACTTCAGAGTTAGTGGCCGTTGGCATAAACGAAGACAACATAGGCTGTGCAAACAATATCCAACCATCGCTGGTCATCACCGCTCCTGATCGATCCATCGGTGACGCTGATTGCCACATAGTTGGATTTGCAGAATCAACAGTTTTATCACGTAAAATCGCCACTGAAGGTGATGCCACTTCACTAACCCTAGATAATGCTTCTTCGTATGTTCCAGGTAGCGACTCTGGTTTAACCTGTGAAATTAAACTAACGTCCGGTCGAGTTGTTAATGTCTGCAAATAATCTTTTAACGATTCTTGCGTAAAGACTGAAGCCGTCACACCAGCCAAAGCACCACCAATCACAGCCAGTAAAATGGCTAAACTCATCATTGAAAGTGGTGATTGTAATTTCATATTTATATCCAACGTGAGGTCGCAAAGACCACCAACAATAATAAACTACCAGTAATCAAGTATCTCTTTAGCACCACCCACGTCAGCTTGTCTAAAACGTGCGCTCTGGAAAGTCCCAAGAACAAATATAACG
>CAYPRR010000093.1:0-3910 GCA_964413245.1 uncultured Gammaproteobacteria bacterium | reverse complement strand
AAAGTTGGTTCACGTTACGAGCAATTAAAAGTTTGGGGCGGTTCGCATTACGTTGAGCATTTGATGTTTAAGGGAACGAAGCGACGACCAAACACGGTTGATATCTCGCGCGAACTTGATCGTTTTGGGGCTGAGTACAACGCCTACACCGGTAAAGATATGACCGGTTATTACGTGAAGATTGCTGCTGAGCAATTGCCAGTTGCCGTAGATATGCTCAACGACATGTTGTTTCACTCGCTTTATAGCCAGGTGGAAATGACGCGAGAGAAAAAGGTGATCATCGAAGAGATCAAAATGTACGAAGAGAATCCAGTCATGCACATCGAAGATATTTTAGAAGAAGCGATGTTTGATGGTACAACTTTGGGACGCAATATCGCCGGTACTTCGCAGTCGATGATGGCTATGAAGCGCGCCGATGTTATCGCTTACCGTGACGCTTATTACACGCCAGAACGCATGGTGATAGCGATTGCCGGCAAAGTGCCAGAGAATGCCATGACAATGCTGGAGAAGACGTTTGGTACTGTTAAACCACGACCAGAGCCACAATGTTTCGCTCCATTTGGCGTGATGTCAGCGCACAAAACGCCACATGTTCGTCGTCAAGAAAAACCTGTTAAGCAAATTCAGATGGCCATGGGTTTTCCAACGGTCGCCAAAGATCATCCAGATCAACCAGCTATTCAATTGCTGGCTAATATTCTTGGCGGATCGATGAGTTCACGTTTGTTTATCGAAGTTCGTGAGCGCAAAGGCTTATGCTATCACGTCAGAGCAACGGCCGATGCTTACGAAGATGTTGGTATGTTTGTAGTGCGAGCTGGATTAGATGGCGCTCGATTGCCACTAGCTTCTAAAACGATCATGCAAGAACTGATCAAGATGAAAAAGAAAGGCGTGACACCAATGGAATTGCGCAACGTTAAAGATCATGTTGATGGCGCCACCAAGCTCAGCTTAGAAGATTCATCGAGCCGAGCTGAATTCTATGCTCGTCAAGAATTATTTTTGAATCAAGCAGAAACGCCAGCCGAAAGATTGGAAAAATATCGAAAAGTAACAGCCAAAGATATTCAGCGTGTGGCTAATGAAATTCTAGATTTTTCGAAGCTATCAATCGCCGTAATCGGACCATACAAAACCGACGAAGCGTTGCTTAAAGAATTCCCAAAATTCTAATCGGTTTCATAATCTTCTTCAAAAGTCGGCCTGCGCTGTCCAGATATAGATCTTTCAGCGTTCGGGACTCGACCCCCAACGGTCTGGGGGTGCTCATCTATCCTCACTTCTGCCAGATCGTAAATCTGTACGTGCTCGGAACGACTTTTTCAGAATATTTCTCAACCTCTCAATATGAAGTATGTTATTGCCAACTGGAAAATGAACCTCGGTATTCGAGAAAGCGTTGCGTTAGCTCGCGGCGTGGTTCGCGTTTTGCGAGGTCGTGACGTGACTCCGGAAGTTATTTTGTGTCCGTCGGCCACTTCACTTTCTGAAGTTCACAAAGTTCTTTCTCGAACTCGAGTCCATCTTGGCGCACAAAATGTTGGCCCGGCAGAAAGTGGTGCTTGGACGGGGGAAGTGAGTGTGGCGATGTTGGAAGATGTTGGTTGTCAGTATGTGTTGATTGGTCACTCGGAGCGACGACAGCTTTTAGGGGAAACTGATTTATTAATCAAGCAGAAAATTTCTACTGTTTTGACTTCGCGCTTAACGCCGATTTTGTGTGTCGGTGAATCGAAGGTTGACCATGACGCTGGCAAGGCGCAGGAAGTTGTGGCTACACAGTTGCGTAGTGCCCTTGAGGGTAACGAACTATCAGGTCGCCGGGTAATTCAGATTGCCTATGAACCAATCTGGGCGATTGGAAGCGGTACACCAGCAACGGTCGGCGAAATAGTCACCATGCACACTTTTATCCGCGAAGTCGCTAAGAAGATTTTGGGAGCGCGTGATGAACAAATCATCGTGCTTTATGGTGGTTCGGTTGATGGTCAGAATGTGCATCAATTTTTACGTGAAGCACAAATTGATGGTGTGTTAGTGGGTGGAGCAAGTTTAAAACCGGCACAATTGGAAGATATCATCGTCGCTACGGCAGAAATAATCGAAGCTCAAAAATAAAATATGTGGATTACAATCGTTCTAACTATTCTGATTGTAGCTGGTTTAGGTCTGGTTGGGTTTGTGATTTGGCGGAAGCTGCCACAGGTTCGAATGATTGATCCGAGTACGGACAAAGACTCTATCTCAAGAAAGAAAAAATACGATATAATGAAGGGTCGGGTTGAGCGTGCGGGCGGTAGGCAAATTGATCAATTTAATAAATCGGTGCTCAGGCCGGTGAGTATTGGTTTTCAGAACTTTGTCCGTCGAATGGCAGGAAAATTAACTGCTGTGGAGCGAAAATATCAGGCGAAACAAAAGGAGACTAGAACAAGTAGATATACGAAAGAAGAGCTGGAGAAGATGGTAACCGACGCAGATGTTTTGGTTTCTGAAGAAGAATTTGATAAAGCTGAAAAGAAATATATCGAGGTTATAAGCTATGATCCAAAATTCGTTCCTGCTTATGAATATCTTGGTAGATTATATTTGCGACGCAAGGATTATGATTTAGCCAGGGAAACCTTTAGTTTTTTAGTCAAACTTTCGCCAAAAGATGCTAGTGTAACAGCTAGTCTTGGTGAAGTTGAAGATGCGCTAGGTAATTTGGAGCTGGCATTTGAATATTATAAAAAAGCGTCATCACTTAGTCCAAAGAATCCAAAATATTTAGACTTCTTCATCGAATCAGCTATTGAGACCGGTAATAAATATGAGGCTAATCTGGCGCTAGATCGCTTGCGTGAAGTGAACCCAGATAATAATAAAATTGACGATTTCGAAGAACAAATACAAAATATCGGCCAATAGGCCGATATTTTGAAATATTTAGCACGGTCACTATTTTGTTTCTTTGTGTTCAGTGTGGGCTCGGCAACCTTTGCAGAACTTCGACAAGGTTAGGCGCTCTTTGAGCGTCTTTTTGTTGCGGTGCGATTGATAGTTGGTCTTTTCGCAGTTTTTACAGGCTAATCGAGCGATATTGTCTTGAGACATAGAAGATAATCAATAATGGGCCAAGTTTAGTAGATTCCGGCCAGATTGTCAATCATTTGAACTATGTTGGCGGAATTGTTGACAATTTTCACTTTTTTTGATATTTTACTAGCTCCCGTTTTGACGGGCCTGCTCCTTAAACTTCTCCTTTTTCTCTTTCGAGGTGACCGATGACCGCTTCTTCTACTGCCTTCGCCCCGGCCTGCGTCCCCAACGGCTCTCACTGCGTGGCTATGGGTCACCAGGGCAAGATTGGGCCTGACGGCATGTGTCGGGTGATGCGCGCCTTCGTGCGCGACACCAAGACCTGCGGCCTGTGCCGCGAGCGTCCGGTGATGGCGCGCGCCGCACGTGTGCTCAACCCGATCTTCGTGGTCGGGCTGATCCGGGGAATTGTGATCCCGCCCATCATGCGGTTCAATCCGGACCGCGCCCGCGCCTACAACGCGGCCATCCTGCTTCAGGATCAGGGATTCTGCAATGAGTGCTTGGCCAACGTCGAGCCGTTCATCAATGCCGAAGCCCACCAGGGCAAGGTGGCCTTTGAATCTGGCGCCAAGGTGCCGATGTTCGTTGGTCCTGATCTTCTTCGGGAGATCTGGGGTCAGTTGACCGTTGGTCCGGCCAAGGTGGCGGAAGCCATCATGCGAGGTTCGCGAGTCGAGTTCGGCCACCAGCGTGGTCGTGGAGAGACTGCGGAAGCGCAGTGCGTGGTGCACCGCAACCTCGAAAAGGCCTGCCTCTGCGGAGGCTGGCACCCGAAGTCGGAGATGCCGACGCTGACGCCTCGGCCGAACCAGGT
>CAYPRR010000092.1:1966-3979 GCA_964413245.1 uncultured Gammaproteobacteria bacterium | reverse complement strand
ATCGCCTTTTTAACCGGTGCTTGGTTTAAGAAATCTGGCTACGTCCCGTTCGTGTTCTGGGACGCTTATGGCGCCCGGGCGTACTTTGACAGGTTTGTTCCGTCGGACTCGTTCTCGGGTTGTGGTTCTCGTTCTGTGGTGAGGATTTGAGAATATTGTTCTTTGTCATTTAACGTTCATTTAACTTTTACTTTTGGTGGCCTAGCCAGTGTCCGATAAAACCTAAATGTAATAAAATAATAACTGGCCATAATTAGCGTAATCAGCTAGTATCTCTGATATGCTTAAAGTTGGAATTGTTGGTTTGCCAAACGTTGGAAAGTCTACTTTGTTCAAAACCCTGACTAAAAAACAGGTTGATTGTGCTAATTTTCCATTTTGTACCATTGAACCAAACGTTGGGGTGGTTGAAGTGCCAGATGAACGGGTTAAAGTTTTGACAGAAATGTCACATTCTAAAAAAGTTGTACCAACAGCAATTGAATTTGTCGACATCGCTGGTTTGGTGAAAGGTGCCAGTAAGGGGGAAGGTTTGGGCAATAAATTTTTGGCCAATATTCGTGAGGTTGATATGATTTTGCACGTGGTGCGATCGTTCAAGGACAGTAATGTTGTTCATGTCGATGGATCAGTTGACCCAAGACGTGATGTGGAGATTATAGAAACTGAGTTGGCTATGGCGGATATTGGAAGTGTTGAGAAGCGGTTGGAGGCAGTAAAAGGAAAATTAAAGACTGGGACATCAAAAGAATTAGAAATGCAGAAATCAGTTTTGGAGCGATGGTTTGAGACGTTAGCGAAAGGTCAGTTAGCTCGAACGATCGAATTAACTGATGATGAAAAAGTTTGTGTTAGTGATCTAATGTTATTAACAACAAAACCAATTCTTTACGTAGTGAACGTCGATGAAGAAGAAGCAAAAGATATGAATTGGGTTTCGCCACTTGGAGAGACTCGATTAGCTGTACCAATTTCTGTAAAGATTGAATCTGAGCTGGTTGATTTGTCGGTTGATGAAGCAAAAATGTTTTTGGAGGAACTTGGTTTGCCAGAGTCTGGACTAGATCGCGTGATCAAAAAATGTTATCAGCTGCTCGAATTGATCACATTTTTAACGACTGGAGAAGATGAAACTCGAGCGTGGACAATCAAAAAGGGAACTAAGGGTCCACAAGCGGCTGGAGTTATCCATACAGATTTTGAGAAGGCTTATATTCGCGCTTAAGTAATCGCTTATGATGACTTTGTTGCTCTTGGTGGTGAGTCTGGTGCTCGTGATAAAGGTAAGCTTCGAGCAGAGGGTAAGGAATATGTTATGAAAGACGGCGATGTGGTGAATTTTCGAGTTGGGGTGTAATATTGTGAATATAATTAAATTTAAGATATAAAATATGGCACGTGCAGATTTACGGTTAGTTCCAACGCCAGATGGCGAAATGCGAAGGTCGCAGAGCGATCGCGATAAAGAAAAGGTTGAAAATTTCAACAGCTTATTAGTTAATAATCAAACAACATTTGAAGAAAAGGGTTTTAATCTTTTTTCGGATCGTAAGATGTTGGAGGCAACATATGATCATTTTTTAGACGATTATTCCGGTAATAAAACTCTTGATACTTCTGCGATTGCACAGGAAACCAATGAGTCAGAACCAAAGGTGGTGTTGGCTATTGATATTTTGAAATCGATTCTTGGATCTCCAGATTACACGCCTCCAGCCGGTGGTATGGCCGCAAGTCTTGAGTCAGATGAAGAGACGGAAGAGCGAAAAGCAGCCTAAAATAAGAATACTCACGAATGAATCGTGAGTATTCTTTTATATTTCTAGGTTATTAGTTCGTCTTTAACTATTTGAGTTTGGATCTTTTCTAATTGTGAACTAGTCTCGTTCATTACTTTATCAATACGCTCCTCTAAATCTTCCATCGTTGCAATATAGCGGTCATTTAGACTGTTAGTTGATGCTTCGTAGTCTGTTAGAAGTTTCGAGACTTTTGGGTCGTCTGCTGGCGGTT
>CAYPRR010000092.1:0-1956 GCA_964413245.1 uncultured Gammaproteobacteria bacterium | reverse complement strand
CGGTTCTACGTCAGCTTTCTTGGCATCAACTGTCATTAGGCTTCGAAGGTATCCTTTAATGCTTTCTACAATTTCCTTGCTTGCGCCTTCGATAGTTAACTTATTGATGTAGTTTGCTTTTATTGGATCTGGCAGAATTGAAGTTTCGACAATCCCGATAATTTGAGCAGTGTTATTATCCATATGATTTTTTAGGCGGCTTTTTCAAGTGCGATGAGACTTTCTATTGAACTGAAAGCGCTTTTTATGCGCTCGATTGATTGGCCTTGTTGTTCGAGTATTCGTTTGGCATCAAGCTGAGCTCGCAAATCAGCTTCTTCTTTAGATAGTCCTTCCTTAATTGCATTTTCTGTCCCTTGTTTAATTAATCTTGAAAGATGTTCTGGATCGGATAGTTTATTTTTTGCATTAGCAAGACGCAATTTTGCAAGTCCATTTTGGAATGTATCATGATCCGATATCGCCTCGTTGGTTAATTGTGCCTTATTTTCTTTTTGATAAGCAAACACACCCTCTAGCCACTTCCTTGTTTTTTCAACGACTCCAGCTGCCTGATCGAGGTTTGCTCCGCTAGATTCCTTTCCTTCACGATAAAGATTTCCTGCAGATAAAGCTAATTTTTCGTCAAGATATTTTAAGCCTTCCCAAATCCCTTTTCCGGTTTCGATGAAGATATCATCAGCTACAAATTTTGCCATTTCAAGCGCGGCTTTTGGCATTCCTTTGACCATTTCAACGTTAGCAACAACAAAATCTCGTGCTACATTAGCCATTTGTTCCGAAGTAGAAGTTTTTTCGTATAATTTATCATATGCAACTTGCGCTTCCGCTTCGGCGGATTTTTGGATACCGGCTGGGCTGTAGTCATTAAGTTCTTGTTGTGCGTTGTGAAGCGGAACATCAAATTCCCTAGCCAAAGCTTCAAGTGATTGATCGCCTTTAATTTTCTCAAGTATATTTTTGGGAACTTCGATGAATAATGCGCCCATCGCCAAACGAGCAGCCCGTGGTAAATCTTTAGCTGTGTCCCAAATAGCACCCGGGAATTCACGGTTAGCCCTTGCTAAATCTCGACCAAAGTCTATCGCACCTTCTTTTATGAATTCAGTAAATCCATTAACGGTGCCAACTGTGGCGTCAACTGGTTGTTCCGCGATCATTTTTACATTTTTTAAGTCGTCCTCATTGAGTAGTTTTTCTGCGGTTTTACGAGTTCCAAAACCGATGGTACTGGTAGTGCGATTTAATAATTGGCCAACTCCTGTAGCTACCGATCTTGCACCAGATCGCAATCGTCCGAAAATACTTTTAGAGGCCGTTGGAGCATTATCGATAAGTTTTCTTAGGATTTCAGATTCTTGATCTCCAAAACTTTTTTCTTTATTGTTGTTCGCAATATCTTTTACTGTAATGGTCAGCTCCGGGGCTTTTAAGCTTTCTGAGTTTGTGGTTTTGTTAAGCGTTTCTGCAGGTATCGACGAAATAGAGGTGTCCCCGTGAGCATTAGTAGTCATAAAAAGTGATTAATTGTATCGAGTATAGCACAAAAAAAGACTTACGAGATGGCTCATAAGTCTTTTTATTTTCTGATAATTAGGCGGCCATTTCTCCGGCTTCGCCCATGGCCTCCGCGCGCATTTGAGCTAATTTACCTTTTTTGGCCTCATAGCTAGCCAATTCATCAGCCGCCACCTTTTCCCATCCTGCTTTTTCTTCAGCAGTTGAAGAAGAGTCTACCAATAGGTTTGTGGCCAATTCTTCGTTGCTTCGGGCTTCTTCCATTCCTTTTTCGGCATTAGCGATCATCGCAAGGTCAAAATTTCTTTCCACGTTCATAGAATTATGAATGATGAGTTAATCACCGTTTATGATAGCACATTTTACAATTTAAATCAAGTCGTTGTCCGGTACACCTTGTGAGGTAAAAATATGTTAGGTTAGGGGTAACTAAGGTGA
>CAYPRR010000091.1:0-4045 GCA_964413245.1 uncultured Gammaproteobacteria bacterium | reverse complement strand
AGGTATCGGCCCGATGGTTGAGATTACTAATCCTCAACGTTGGTTTTATTATTTTTTTAATCCCAATGAATTCGATCGCTTAGCAGAGTTATGACGATGATTAGTCATGATAAGCTAAATATTGGAAAGAACGTTTCAATTAAATTGCCTCGCCAGCTATTTTTCCTGTTTGCATTTCTCAGCACCTTGGTTATTTTTTGTTTTTCAGTTTTCATAGCCTTCGCGGTTCTTCATTGGCGTACTGGCTTGGGTAGGACTCTTTCGTATGTGGTGCCTTTTCCGGCCGTGGTAGTTGGGTCAGACATTGTTTGGTATTCGGAAGTTGTAGAGTTGTCTGGAGTACTTGATCAATTGAGTGATAATTCGACACTCTCTGATCCTTTTGATCGAGTCATGACATTGGTAATTCGACGACGATACATCGAAGAGCTGGCTAAAGAATTAAATGTGACCGTTGATGATTCTGAAATTGTGACCCCAGATAAAACGTTGCAGGAGTTTATGTCCGCCTCTGGCTGGAGCGATTCTGATTATTCTCGTCATGTTGCTAGGCCATTATTGTTAGCACAAAAAACAGAATTAGCTCTACAGACTTCGGAAAAATATCAGATTATGGCTCGCAAGAAATTAGATATCGTTAAGAAAGATTTGGAGATCGGTATTTCTTTTGCCGATATTGCCAATCAATATTCTGATGATTCGTCGGCCGCGTACAATGGGGATATTGGTTATTTTTTTCGTGTCGAATTACCTAAGGGTTTAGAATCGGTTTTTGATTCACCGCTTAGTCAACCAACCGAAATTATTGAAGTGTCTGATGGTTTTGTAATTGCCGAAGTTTACGACGTGGTTGAATTGGAAGGTGAACGGCAGGAGGTGGCGATCAGAGTTATCAAGGCTCGAAAGTCAACATTAGCCGAGGTTTTAGATGAGTATTCTAAATCGCATCAAGCTTGGTACATTGTTCGTTAGGTTCTCGACAGGCGATTGATCGCATGATATAAAAGCGACGTTCGCGGTAGTAGCTCAGTTGGTAGAGCGTCTGCTTCCCAAGCAGAAGGTCGCCGGTTCGAGCCCGGTCTGCCGCTCCAGGCCACTTTAGCTCAGTTGGTAGAGCAATGCTTTCGTAAAGCAGAGGTCCCGGGTTCGAATCCCGGAAGTGGCTCCAAAAGAACCTCGATTAGCGGGGTTTTTTTGTGTTATAATATCTACATGATTCGGCTTTCGAATGTTAGTAAACTTTATGCGCCGAATGTTAAAGCGTTGGGTGCTATCAGCCTGCATATTAAGGCCGGTGAGTTTGTTTCGATTGTCGGTGAGAGCGGTTCCGGCAAAACAACTTTAGCGAAATTATTATTTGCAGAAGAGCGACCGACTCAAGGTGAAGTGAAGATCGGGGATTGGGATATTAGTCGTATTCGCTTATCAGAAATTCCTGTTTTACGACGGCAGATTGGTGTAGTTTTTCAAGATTTCAAGTTATTGCCAAGAAAAACGGTTTATGAAAACGTGGCGTTTGCTTTGGAAGTTTCCGGTGTCGCGGCTTCCCGCATTCGAGATTTGGTTCCACAGGTATTATCTATCGTTGGCCTTGGAGATAAGGCGGATCGTTATCCACGCCAGCTTTCTGGTGGGGAACAGCAACGAGTCTCCATCGCTCGCGCTTTAGTGCACCGACCAAAAATTTTGGTGGCTGATGAGCCAACTGGAAACTTAGATACTATTCACGCTCACGAAATCATCGAGTTACTTCAGCGGATTAATGAATACGGAACCACGATCGTTTTAGTTACGCATGACCGCGATGTGGTTAACTCTCTGCGTAAGCGTGTTGTAACTTTGGCAAACGGCCAAATTGTATCTGACATCGAACGCGGTAAATACGTTTTATCATGAGCCTTTTTTTATCCTGGTATCGCGTGAGCAAATTCACGGCGCAGAATATTCTGCGTAATTTTTGGTTATCGTTCATTTCTTTGACCATCTTTTTGTTGACCTTGCTAACCATCAACACAATGATTTTGATCAACGTTTTAGCCAGTGCCGCCTTACAGTCTGTTGAACGCAAAGTTGAAGTCTCACTTTATTTCACTCCAGACGCTTCGGAAAACACGGTGAAATCTGCCCAAGGTTACCTGCTCGGTCTTTCACAGGTTCGTGATGTTAAATTAATTTCAGCTGATGAATCCTTGGCTATTTTCACAGAGCGCCATCAAAATAATCCAACAATTCTTTCGTCGCTTTCGGAAGTTGGTAGTAATCCATTCGGGGCTTCGTTAATTATTTCTGCTGTTTCACCGGATGATTTTCCATTTATTTTAGAAGCGATGGACACACCTGAATATGCACCTCTCATTAAAGAAAAGGATTTTACTGATTACGCTTTGATAATCGAACGTATCAAGACGCTTTCTTCTCGAGTGAAAATGGGTGGCGTCGCACTTTCGGTTTTCTTTACGCTTATCGCCGTGCTTATCATCTTTAATACAATTCGCGTTGCGATTTATGTGCATCGCGACGAGATTGCGATCATGAAGTTGGTCGGTGCCAATGATTGGTTTATTCGTGGGCCGTTTTTGTTGGAAGCATTACTTTATAGCTTGTTGGCCGTTGGGGTAATCGCCGGTAGTATGTTGTTTTTGACCGTTTCTTTTGAACCTTACGTGGCTAGTTATTTTGGTGATATTGATATCAGTGTCGCGTCTTATTTTCGCAATAACGCTCTTTATATCTTTGGCAGTCAGTTTTTGGCTTTATCTTTCCTGTCGTTGCTTACCACGATGTACGCCATGCGTCGTTACTTGCGAGTCTAGACTTTTTCGGCCATTTCTGTTAATCTCGGGCCCTTATGGCTAAGCAATTCGGACAATACGGTCGGCATCGTGGCTGGGAGATGCTTCCCGGTATTTTGGTTTGGAGCACCTTGATTTTGGCGATTTGGAGTTCATTCTACGCACCAGTCTTTGCCATTATCTTTATTATTGTTTTCGATCTTTATTGGACCTTGCGAGTTTTTTATTTCATCATTCACGTCATTGCCGCTTACCGAACTTATCGTCAGGTGCTAATCACTGATTGGCAACAAGAAATCAAAAAACTTCCAGATATCGAAGAGTTGTATCACGCCGTGCTTTTACCAACGTACAAAGAAGAGTTGCCAATTTTGCAGGAGTCGCTACGATCACTTTGGCACGCTAATCATCGCGCTGATCGGTTTATTGTAATTTTAGGAGGCGAACAGGGTGATCAAGAAAACTTTTTAAAATATCAGAAAGCGTTAGTCGAAGAATTTAAGAGTAAATTTGCTGAGTTGATTTTCACGGTTCATCCGCGTGGGCTTGAAGGGGAGATTCCTGGAAAAGGGTCAAACTTAAAGTGGATGGCTGGGAAGCTAAAAGAAGTTATTGATCGCCGAGAAATTCCGTATTCAAAGGTGATCGTTTCGGCTTTTGATGTTGATACCATCGCTCATCCGCAATATTTTGCTCGATTGTCTTACTTGTTTTCCACGATCCCAAACCCACTACGCTCTAGCTATCAGCCACTAACTTTATTTTCTAATAATATTTGGCATGCTACAGCGCCAGTGCGCATCGCTTCTTTTGGTACGGTTTTTTGGTTGATGGGGGAACTGGTGCGACCAGAACGGATGTGGACTTTTTCTTCGCATTCGATGCCATGGCAGATGCTTTATGATGTTGGTTATCACGAACCAGATTTAGTTTCTGAAGACTCACGAATTTTCTTGCAGGCCTTATTGCATTACGAAGGTGATTATCGTGTAACGCCAGTATTTTTACCGGTTTCGATGGACGCCGTGACCGGAAAGAATTATTGGGAAAGTTTGAAGGCACTTTACAAACAGCAACGCCGTTGGGCTTGGGGTGTAGAACATTTGCCGTACATGATTGAGAAATTCAAACAGCATCCGTTGATTTCTAAGCGTTTGAAATTTAAATACATTTTCAATCATTTAGAAGGGATGTTTACTTGGGCGACGGCACCTTTGTTGATCTTCACTTTGGGCTATTTGCCGTTTTACGTT
>CAYPRR010000090.1:0-4114 GCA_964413245.1 uncultured Gammaproteobacteria bacterium | reverse complement strand
TTATGGCGACGTTAGAAGAGGTTTATGCTCGACTGGTTCAGAAGAAGAAAGAACGCCGTGATCTTTCTGGTGCTTATCAAGATGAATTGAAGAACCACGCGCGTTATCAAGAAATTTTAGCTCAGAGAAAAGTACTTGGCGAAGAAAAGAAATCAATTGAGAACGAATTATTGGAACAGGCTGGTACTGGTCAGGATCTTGAGATGATTAAGATTGATATTAAGTCTGATCTGGAACTTTTGGCTGACATCGCACTAAATTTGTACGTCTCAAATCAAAATGTTGAAATTATAGATGAGTGGAATAACCGTTGGTCGCCGATGTTTTCGGTTCGCTTCATTAAGGGTGGTTATGCTGAGGTAGAAGATGGTAAAAAGAATGGGGATAATTAAATTTGCGTAGTTTTGGTTAAAGTGATAAAACTGACCGCGTTTTCACCCTAATCTTTATGCCTTCAAATAAAGCCCGTTCACGAGGAGGTCTACACGCGCAAGTTTTCGGTATCGTGATGCTGTTCGTTATCACGTTTGCCACCGCTTTTCCGAACGTTTACAACGCTAAGGCAGCGGCTTTGAATCTGCCTACGTTACCAGATTCTGGTTACCGATTGGGTTTAGATTTACAGGGTGGCGCCCATTTGGTGTATGAGGCGAATATGTCGTCCATCGCTGAATCAGATCGTCGTGCGGCGTTGGAGGGTGTTCGCGATGTTATCGAGCGTCGAGTCAATGCTTTTGGCGTTTCTGAGCCAATCGTTTTAACAAACGTTAGCGGTGGTCATTATCAGATCATTGTTGAGCTGGCTGGTATCACTGATGTCAGCGCTGCAGTTGATCAAATTGGTGAAACGCCAATTCTCGAATTTAAGATTCAAGATAAGAATATTCAGGTAACGGCGACGCCAGAACAGGAAGCACAGACTAAGATGGCGCAGGAAACAGAGCGTGCCAATGCTCTGGCGATTTTAGATCGCGCTGTTGGCGGTGAAGATTTCACGGCTCTCGCCGCTTCTTCTTCGATCGATCAGGCAACCAAGGATAACGGTGGCTATGTTGGTGTCGTGACTTCGGATGATAAAGTGTACGGTGAACTGGTTGACCAGATTAAGAGCAAACGTTACAAACCGGGAATTATCAATGCCTTGTACGAATCTGGTTCTGGCATGCATGTGATTAATTATTTGGGTCGTAAGGATGAAGAACAGGCTCAACTTTCTCATATCTTGATTTGTTACGCTGGTGCCAAGAGCTGTGTGAATGAGCGGACTCAGGTTGAGGCTCAATTGTTGGCTGAAGATTTGCTACGTCAAGCTAGCCCAACTAATTTTGCTCAGTTGGCCAAAGACAATTCTGACGATACTGGTTCTGGTGCCAATGGTGGTGGCTTAGGTTGGGTTAAGAAAGGCCAAATGATTCAATCTTTCGAAGATGCTGCCTTTGCGCTCAAGGACGGTGGATTGTCGGGCGTGGTAGAATCAGAATTTGGTTATCATCTTATTTATCGCCTCGATACTAAATCGACTCCAGGTTATGAGATCGCGCATATCGAGATGCCATGGACTACGGTCAGCGACTTGTTAGTTATCGATCCTTGGAAAAATACTGAATTGTCCGGTAAGAACTTAAAGAGCGCTGCCGTAGCTTTTGATAGTCAGTCTGGTGCGCCATACGTTCAGATTCAGTTTGATGCTGAAGGTTCTGATTTATTTGGTAAACTTACCGAAGAAAATGTTAATGAGGTAATTGGAATTTTCTTGGATGGTTCGGCGATTTCTACACCAGTTGTTCAGCAGGCTATTTATGGTGGCCAAGCCCAGATTTCCGGTAACTTTACATTGCCAGATGCTAAATTATTAGCTCAGCGTTTGAACGCTGGTGCTTTGCCAGTAGCCGTCGATTTAGTTTCGCAACAAACTATCGGCCCATCGCTTGGTCAGGTTTCATTAGAAAAAAGTATCGATGCCGCCCTCTACGCCTTTGCGTTAGTGGCCATCTTCATGATTTTCTATTATCGTTTACCTGGCTTGATATCAGTTCTAGCCTTGATGGTTTACGCCACCGTCAACTTGGCCCTGTATAAGTGGTTGGGCGTGACGATCACACTTTCTGGTATTGCTGGTTTTATCTTCTCGATTGGTATCGCGGTTGACGCAAACGTCTTGATTTTTGAGCGCATGAAGGAAGAATTGCAGAGCGGTCGCGACTTACCAACCGCTATGGACGAAGGTTTCCGACGTGCTTGGACTAGTATTAGAGATGGTCATGCGACAACTTTGATTTCTTCCGTCGTCTTGTTTGCCATGAGCACTAGCTTCGTGAAGGGTTTCGCCCTCACTTTGACGATTGGTATTATTATCTCATTGCTTTCCGCCGTTTTGTTCACCCGTTCGGTTATGCAGTGGGTTATAGGTTGGAAGGCAGCGCGCGCTGGTTGGTTATATCGAGGATCTAAGAAGAACAAATAGTATGATTAAATTTGATGTTATCGGTCGGTCAAAGTTATGGTTCATGATTTCTGGCGCTCTGGTGGTTGCGGCCATCGTTGCCATCGGAGTTTACGGACTTAATTTCGGAATCGATTTCGTAGGTGGAAGTTTGCTGGAGGTAAAATCCAACGAGACTTCTAACGTGGAAATTGTGAAGGCTTCGGTCGCGCAAAGCGGTTTTGAGGCTGTAGTTCAGGAGAGCGGTGATCATCAATATCTGTTGCGCATGGCCACTTTAACTCGAGCTGATCACGACAGAGTTATTGCTGATTTGAATACGGCCGTTGGTCCAGTTACTGAATTGCACTTTGAATCAATTGGTCCAGTGATTGGTGAAGCGCTTAAGTATAAAACATCAATTGCTGTACTGCTGACCCTGGTGTTGATTCTTTTGTACGTGGCTTGGTCATTCCGTAGAGTATCTAAACCGGTTTCTTCTTGGAAGTACGCTACGTTGGTGATGGCCACGGCTGTTCACGATGTGATTATCCCAATGGGCGCCTTTGCCGTGCTTGGGCACTTCTATGGTTACCAAGTTGATACAGCATTCATTGCTGCTATGCTGACGATCATGGGTTACTCGATTAACGACACGATTGTTGTTTTTGATCGTACTCGTGAGAATCTTATTACCGCTCGTCATCGTGATGAATCGTTTGCCGATGTTGTCAATAATAGCGTTAACCAAACATTTGCTCGCTCCATCAATTCTTCGATGACCCCGTTCTTGGCGATGTTAGCTATCATGATATTTGGTGGTGAATCCATTCGTCCGTTTGCTTCAGCCTTGCTGATCGGTATCATCGCTGGTACATATTCCTCAATCTTTATTGCTAGTCCGTTGTTGGTCGCGTGGAACCGCAAGTAGGGGCCGATCCAGGTATCGGCCCGGTTGTTACAAAATACCGGTGCAAAACACTGGTATTTTGTTATTGAAATATCGACCCAGAAATGCTATAATTCTAACGATAAAATCAAGACTTTTATATGAGCAAAAATATAGCTGTAAAAAAAAGTCTTTTAAAAAAGGCTGTCACACAGTCTTCTAAGATGGAAGGTCAGAGTTTTTCTCGAGCTAGAAAGAATACCTCAGTTATTAAAAAGCTCAAGCGATATGGTCGGGCATTCTCGCTATAGTTTAGGTAGAAATCAGTTTGGATTTGAAGATGGTGTGTCTAAAGACTATGGTCGGATGGAAAAAATTATTTATGTTGGTTTGACCAGGAAGAAATCCGAAGTTTTAAGGAAAACATAGATTTTAATTCTGCTACAATATCATCGGTCATCGTGTTATAATTGTTTCATCGTATGAACGCTATCATCGATTACTTTCTTTACACTTCGCTGATTACCATCGCGACCCAATTTTTGTATTATTTTGGTTGGATGCCAGTTTTCGGTGTCACGGTTTGGGGCATGATTCAAGTTTGGCAGGACATGAAGCAGGGTCAATATGTCGCTGCGCTAGAATGGCATTTGTTACAAATTCATATCCCAGCCGGTATCGTTCAGACCCCAAAGGGTATGGAGAACTTTTTTCAGAATTTGGCTGGTTCCAAATCATCAATCACTTGGAAAGAGAACTGGCTACTCGGAAAAGTTCAGCCATGGTTTTCGTTAGAAATTGTT
>CAYPRR010000089.1:0-4130 GCA_964413245.1 uncultured Gammaproteobacteria bacterium | reverse complement strand
CCACGTTTTTCGGCAAAACGCGTTAACATTCTGGCCAACATCGCCGCCCAATCCATGGCATCAACGCCACCAGCGCCAGCATGAACGGAAACTAAGGCATTATTCTGATCGTATTCGTCAGTAAATAAAGTCTTGAGTTCCATCTTTTTGAAGCGCTCGGTTGATTCTGCCAAGCTTTTTTCAGCATCGGCTAAGACCACCGCGTCTGCTTCGTTTTGCGCTAATTCAACCATTTCTACCAAATGCGAAATCTCATTGCGCAAAGATTTCCACTCTTTAACTTCATCTTTTAAATTTGAGACTTCTTGGGAAATCAGACGAGCATTTTTTTGATCAGCCCAAAACTCCGTACTTCCCATTTGATCTTCTAACTCCCGAATTTTGCCTTCAGTTTCATCCAATTTCAATAACTCCCAGGCCGCTTCGACACGACCTTGCAAACTTTGAACATCTTTGGGAGTGACGGGCATGCGTTGAGTTAGAACTTCAAAGATGTTGCCCACTTACCAATAACTGGCGCTTCCCAACGTTCGCCGGAAATCGCTTTGATGATGCCAACGATCGATAACACTAAAAAGGCTAAGTTCATGAGCATCAAAGTACCGTTAACCAGGAAAAAACTGCCCATCATATTCGCACCAGATAAAAACATACCGCTGAAAACCGAGCTGATGATGCCCAAGACCACTTCGCACAAGAAAATCACCAGTCCCTGTTTAGCGTGAAATTTAGCAAAAGCGGAATCCTTAGCAAACAACAAAGGCACCAAACACAAAATACCGATGTACCCGATGGCAGCGATAATCTTGTTAGCCTCGACATCATTCACTGGCTTGCTTACGACAACTCCTTCAGTCTCTGGCTGGGGTATGACTTCTTCCATAAATAAAAAGGTTATGAATAGACTGTTAATAACTTTCTAAGGCTTAGCCTTGGATACTTATGCACAAGACGATTATAACAAAAACTGACCAAATGGCCAGTTTTTGCTCTACTTGTTGATTAGTACATGCCGCCCATGCCCTCTGGACCAGCCAGTGCTTTATCATCAGCCTTTGGAAGTTCCGTAATTGCTGCTTCGGTTGTAATCACCATAATGGCGATAGAAGCTGCATTTTGTACAGCAAAGCGTGTTACTTTAGCCGGGTCGATGATTCCAGCTTTGACCATATCTTCTTCGTCGAGATTTGTAGCGGCATTGAAACCATATGCACCAGACTTCGCCTTAATGCGCTCTACAATCGCATCGCCTTTGGCACCAGCATTCTTGGCAATTTGATACATCGGCTTTTCCAAAGCATTTATTAATATCGTTACACCCATCGCTTCCACAGAATTCTGATCTTTAAGTTGATTGAGCAAGGCGTTCAAAGCTGGCTGAACACGAATCAAAGCCACGCCACCGCCTGGCACAATACCTTCCTCCACAGCAGCCTTAGTAGCGGCGACCGCATCTTCAATTCGGTGCTTCTTTTCTTTCATTTCAACTTCAGAAGCAGCACCGACTTTGATGACGGCCACGCCACCAGCCAGCTTCGCCAAACGTTCCATCAACTTTTCTTTATCAAAATCTGATGTCGCTTGATCAATTTGTGTTTTGATTTGAGCTACACGCATGGCAACCATTTCTTTATCACCCTGACCTTCAACGATAGTGGTTAAATCTTTAGTTGAAGTCACCTTACGAGCACGACCAAGCTCCTTTAGGCTAACTGTCTCCAATTTCATTCCAGTCTCTTCAGACACCAAAGTTGCACCAACCACGGCGGCGATATCTTCAAGCATCGCTTTCTTACGATCACCAAAAGCCGGAGCCTTGATGGCTAACGTATGAAAAGCACCGCGCAGTTTATTAAGCACTAAAGTCGTCATCGCTTCACCGTCTAAATCTTCAGCGATAATCACCAATTCTTTACGGCCACCAGCAGCCACTGCCTCAAGAATTGGCAAGATTGATTGCACCGAACTAATTTTCTGATCGGTCACCAAAATCGCCACATCGGAATACTCGGCTTCCATTCGCTCCTGATTAGTCACCATGTATGGCAAAAGATAGCCTTTATCAAACTGCATGCCCTCAACAACCTCAACTTCCACGCCAAATGACTGACCTTCTTCAATAGTAATTACGCCATTCTCGCCAACCTTACTCATAGCGCTAGCGATCACTTCACCAATGGCTGGGTCGTTAGCAGAAATTGAAGCTACCTGTTTAATCGCTTCACCGTGAACTGGCACAGCAATCTTTTTAATCTCAACAACAATAACTTCAACGGCCTTTTCCATACCGCGACGCAAAGCCTGTGGGTCGACACCGGAAGAAACCAACTTCAGACCCTCTTCAACCATCGCCTGAGCTAAAACCGTTGCCGTGGTTGTACCATCACCAGCTACGTCGGCGGTCTTAGAGGCAACTTCTTTAACCAGTTCAGCACCAAGATTTTCCATCTTATCGGCCAAATCAATTTCTTTAGCCACCGAAACTCCGTCCTTGGTGACCATCGGCGCCCCGTAACCGCGATCAACAATCACATTGCGACCCTTAGGGCCCAGAGTGACTTTAACGGCATCGGCAAGAATATCAATTCCCCGCTTAATAGCATTGCGGGCGTCTTCGTGAAAGAGAATTTGTTTAGCCATATTATTTTTCAATTATTGCCATCACATCATCAGTGCTGACGATGAGATATTTAACTTTATCGACTTCGATTTCATCTGGGGCGTATTTTTTGAAAACGACTTGATCACCAACTTTTAAATCGATAACTCGTCGAGCACCGTTCTCTAAAACTTTGCCTGGACCAACAGCGATGATCTCACCGCGCTCTGGTCGTTCTTTATCGGCAGAATCTGGGATAATGATGCCGGAAGCGGTTACGCTTTCTTTATCTAACGGTTTTAAAATAAGGTTATCGCCGGTTGGTTTGAGCATAGAAACTATATTTAATAACAACGACATCTTATGAAAATTAGCACTCACTGTCAAGCAGTGCTAAAAACAAAAATCGTACGATCGTCCTAATTTTGAACTTCATTTTTTTCGCTCAAACGAAGGCTAATGGCAACAATGAAAGCGACCAAAACTAACCCACTCCACAGTGACCACAAATAATGATCGAAAATAGAAATCACAAAAATTACACTCAATGATGCTAACGAAAAAGACGTCGATTGATCTGGGAAACGCGCCACATATAATCTGACGATACTAATGATCCAAAGCAATACACAGACCAATCCGAGCAGACCGATTTCACCAATGATTAAAAGGGTTACATTATGGATCGGTTGATATTCCCACCACTGTCGATCTGGAAAAGTTTCGTGCACCGCCAACGTATAATTTCCAATTCCCTGCCCAGTTAGCCAATGGTCAAAAACCACGCTAGGAAAATCCTGATACTGCGCCACTCGTTCATTAATTGATCGAGATTCGTTAGCCGATGAAAAATCAAATCTAGAAGAAATAATCGGCCAGAAAAAAATTATGATTAATGTGGCCACTAAAGTCAAAAATAAAAAACACTTTTGGTACGATCGTACGATTTTTGTTTTTACAGAAAAAACTGCTAGACCACCAAATAATCCCAAAATTGCCGATCTGGAGAATGTCGCCGCTAAGGTCAAAATAAATAAAACTAATCCACTCTTAATTAATAATTGATCGCTACGCTCTTTCAGTTGTGACCACAAGTAAATCAGACTAAAAATCCCAACAGCTAAATAACCACCGAAGATATTAGGGTGACCAAATGATCCATAAGCGCGCTCAACACGAGTGCCGCCGGAGAGCTCAAAAACTGCTTCGCCTAATCGAGCAGAGTCGCGAGTCGCCAATCCCAAAAGTGTCGAGGCGCCAGAACCGCCAGCAATAATCTGCCAAAGTCCAAGCAAACATGGCACAACTAATCCAGCACAAAAAGCGATAATCACACGCTGAACCTGAACTCTTTGATCCAACAAGGCAAAAAAGAAAATCATCGCAAAAGCAAGATGCATCAACGCCACCAGAGCCAGCAGTTGATTAAGCGCCACCATTACCGAAGCCAAACCAGCCATCACTACAAATAAGGCCAACATTGCAGGTCGGCGAGATTCGTGCGACCAACGAGGCCGACCAGACAATAAAA
>CAYPRR010000088.1:0-4140 GCA_964413245.1 uncultured Gammaproteobacteria bacterium | reverse complement strand
TAAGTGGCGATAACGTTGTCCTCCCTGACCAACCCGTTCGTGAAAGAAGAAAACACTGCCAGGTTGTTCGATAAATAATGCTAACGCAGTGTTGAGCTGGATTGGGAAAGATAGGATGATTAATATCAGCGAACCAATAACATCAAACAACCGTTTATAGATGGCGCCCCAGCCATCGAGCGGTGTTTTAGGCACTTCAATAACTGGTTGGCCGGCTAGTGTGTGTATGATTGGTTGAACGCCGGCAGCTGGGAAAATTTCCGCCGAATAAAAGAAGGAAAGATGTTCAATGTCAGTAAATGATTTAGCCGCTTTGATTTCCTGGAGGTCTGCATTTTGATTGGCGAAGATTATTAAATCGGCCCGATCTTTTTTCTTTAGGCTGAGAATACATTTAGCAATATCTTCGTTAAAATGAGCGAAGTGTCCGGCCATAGCAAAGCCATGCCGTGGGTTTTTTTCGAAATAGTTGTGGAGCGTATTTCCAGAGTCAGTTTTACCGATGATTACGACATGTTTTTGCCCAATTCCGTATTGATGTAGAGAGCGTTGCAGTCCGCGAATCAATAAGCGTTCGATAGTCACGAAAACGATCGTTAGAATCCAAACCGCTAATAGAATAAAACGTGATTCGAACAACTCACGTGAGAAAAAGGCGATGGCCAAAATGGCGGCAATACCGGTGGAGCAAGCAAGAATGATACGTGTAATTTCCACGGCTAAACGGTGGGGGCGGAAAGAATAAAGTCCGGCTAAAGCAAAAATCAGTAGCCAGACCAAGCCAGCTACCATGACCGTTGCCATGTAATCGTCAAAGTTGAGATCGAAAATAATGGCCCGGAGTGACTTAAAAAAAGGCGAAAAGCGAAGGCCGTAAGCGGCCGCCGCCGCTCCCAAAAGCGTCAGATAATCTAATGGCACCAAAATCCCAGCAAAAAATAAATCAGCACGTTTCATATTATTTTCATTATATCACAACAAAATCTTGACTTTTGACTGATTTGGGTGTATAAAATTGGGTTATTTGTTGGCTTTGGAATCCTCCTCTGCTAGTGAAGAGCCTGCATCTGGCAGTTCCAGATAATGATGGCAGACAGGTTAGATTCCGGTATGGGTTTGGCCCAGCGTATGGATCTGTTTTGCCACGGAGTTCTCATGTCCCGTATCACAGACAAGCAACTCGTCGAGCTGATCACCCGTCGCAACCTACCGCCTAGCGATCCGCGCTTCATCAGTCGCGAAGCGGTGGGTAGGCTACTCGATGGCACACTCGGTAAGTCGGTCTTGGTCACGGCGGTCGAACCGGATGATGCACCCGTTCTGATGTGGCGTAAGGTGAACACCACGACCATCGAGGTGAACCTCGACGCACCGCCAAACCTGCCGTTTACCGGTGCCGAAGTCGAGTGGACCACGCCGGGTCAGACCGGTTGGGTTAAGGTCGAGAAAAAGGACGGCAATCTCTACGTGGCCGACTGCGAGGTCAACTTGTTTCTGACGGATAGTCAGAAGTCCGGTTCGACCAAGGGCCACAACGTCCGCGAGTCCCTCCAGGACAAAGCGGTGCTTCACCCGAACATTCTGGACGCCATCTTCGAGAACCAGCACCTGATCCCGGAGAGCTGGAAGCAGAACGAATACGGGGAGACCCTGTTCATCTACTTCTGGGCCGTCGGCTTCCGCGGTTCGGTCCGTAACCTGTGCGTCCGGTTTCTCCGCTGGAGTGGTAGCCGGTGGTACTGGCTCTACGACTACCTCGAGATCGATTGGCGCGCTTACGGTCCCGCGGCTGTCGCAAACTAGCCCTCTGTCCCCGTGGCACTTTGGTCCGTTGTCCCCGTGGCCCTTTGACCCTGTGCCCTCGCCGCCTGTTCTCCGGAACAGGCGACGCTTTTTTATAAATTCCTAATTGCCGGTGCTTAGCACCGGCATTGACAACAATTTAAATTTACGATGCAATATAGATAACACTCCCGTAATAAATTGCGGGAGATTTTATTTTCCCATATTACTAATTTGTAAATCCTTTTTTATGCGCGACGTTATCTTTGCAAATCAACATTTCTATCACATTTACAACCGAGGCGTAGATAAGCGAGATATCTTCATGGATGAAGCGGATTGCTGGCGGTTTGTGAAATCGTTGTGTCTTTTTAATGACTCAACGAGAGAAGCTGAAGGTTCGATCGCTCGTGAAGAGTGCGATTTGCTAGCATCCTCTGAACCGTTTGTACGAATTCACGCTTTTTGTTTGATGCCTAACCATTTTCATCTTTTAGTCGAGCAGGTAATTGACGGGGGAATATCAATGTTTATGCACAGATTATGTGGCGGTTTTACTAAATATTTTAACAAAAGGTACGAAAGGGTTGGCGCATTATTTTCTGGAACATTTAAAGGTAAGCAGGTGGATGATGACCATTATCTCCAACATCTCACTAGGTATATTCACTTAAATCCGATTAATTTATTGGGGATTCCGGTAGGTGATAATCCGATTAATCGATTACAGGATTATCGTTGGTCAAGCTATGCTGATTATTTTGGTCGTAAGTCATATCCATTTGTCGAGACTTCCTTTATTTTAAATTTTTTTCGAGATCGTAATGAATTTGTAGAATTTACTAAAAGTTGGAAACAATCGGTTAACGATCAGATTGGCCATCTTTATTTCGATGAATAATAATTTGCCGGTGCTTAGCACCGGCAACGTGTCAATCAAACAAAAAACTCGTCGCTAGGACGAATTCTTTGTTGCTCAGAAAACCTGTAAGCCGAATTTTGTTCCCCACTTCACTCCTTGCGGAGTTACGTTAGGGATGACGACTATCTCTCTAGTTCGACTATTGCTAGCCGAATCGTGCGAGCTACCAAATTTGCTCTTGCACCAGAACGGGTTTACCACGCTTCCAGGTCGCCCTGGAGCGAGCCACGTAGCCAACAGCCTGCCGAGGCAGATTGCTGACACCGCGACACTTTTCACTTTTCTCCCAATCGTAGCTTCGTTAGAAGCGAAGTGGGATAGTATTGTCTCTGTGGCACTTTCCCTAGGTTTAGGTCAGGAGGCAGGGAGCAGATAAATCCAACTCCTCGAACCCTGAGTTTATATCCCGGTCGCCGTTAGCGACGTTCTTTGTTACCAATCATTGCTGACTGATAGGTGTCCGGACTTTCCTCTCAATATCCACCCCGAAAGGCTAATATCGAGCAGTCATCTAGTTTTCTAAGCCACTAAATCTTAGCAAAAAATCGGCCAAATGTCAATATAAAAAATGGCCCGGATCGTCTAGGTGACGGTCCGGGGAAGGACTACTGTGGGAGGATGTTGACGACCAGCTGGTGCGCCTTCTTGTAAAGCGCCTCCGGCATGCTGGCCAGGAAGTTGCTGGTTGACGTGTACTTATCCGCGCGGGCGGAATCACGCAGGGTCCACCAGCAATCCATGAGCTCGGGCTCAGCGAAATCGCCGACCATGGTCTTGAGCGTGCGCAAGGTCACGTTTTTGACGGTTCCGTACTTGGTGTACCGAACGTCTTCCGCGATCTCAGCAGCAGCCCTGATCTGGAAGTCGATTACGGTCCTGGTCTGGGAGTCGCGAGCGCTACGGAAACTGCACCGGGCATTGCGCATCTCTTCGTTGTTGTCAACGATGAAATTCGGCAAGAGCTCGCAGAGCTGGCCGAAGCTCTTGATCTGGCCGGCCTCGATTTCTGCGGTGATCTTGGCGTAGAACCGGTGGTTACTGGTGTCATTCTTAGACACCTGTACCAGGATTTTGTTCACAGCCTCAAACATCTTGGCGGTTTCGATCGCAGCCTTGGTGGTACCGTCGATCACATCGCCGAGACGAACGTCTTCGGGCAAGCCGGCGACGAACTGCTTTACATTGGTGATCTGCGCCCCCTTGATCAGGTTGAACATGTCGCGGAACTGAGTTTGCCGTGTCAACGTGGTGTTGAAGCGGCCGACGATGGCCAGCAAAAGAACGTACAAGCTACCCTCGATGGAACGCGACGGGCTGTCTGAGATGCCCTGGCGGATCATGATGATCAGCCGATCATTTCCACGAGCGAGGGCCATCGCGACCTCTGGCTTGTAGTCCGTCGAGGTCTGGGGAAGACCGTCGGTGGGGGTGGTCTG
>CAYPRR010000087.1:0-4146 GCA_964413245.1 uncultured Gammaproteobacteria bacterium | reverse complement strand
AATCTAGCGACTTCAGTATCATCGATGGCGCCCAATCAAATGCCGGACAATTTATCATCAAGCGTGGTGATATCAGCATGCAAGTAAATGATGCCAATATCGCTACTATCAATATTTCAGATTTAGCGACCAGCATGCAAGGTAGTGTTCTCACCAAATCATTAAATAAAGACTCGAACGATCTACTTTCCGGCTATATCACCATCCAAGTTCCAAGTGATAAATTCGATATTGCTTTCAGTGCGACCAAAGAATTTGGGTCAGAAGTCACTTCAGAAAATGTCAGTGCCGAAGACGTGACCGAGCAAGTTATCGATATTGAAGTTCGTCTCAAAAATGCACAAGCCGAGGAAGCGAGCTATCTCGCTGTCTTAGCCAAAGCAGAAACGGTGGAAGACATTTTAGCCGTTCAACAATATCTTTCCCAAGTTCGTCAAACTATCGAACAATTAGAAGCGGAACAGAAATATCTATCAACGCAAACCACCTATTCCGTGATCACTGTCTACATGACTGAAGAAGTCACGGTGACTATTGGTGGCCAAGAGTTCCGCCCATGGCAAGCCGTAATTGATGCTGTGCAAATCGTAGTCAACGGCTTCCAGTCGTTTATCATCAACCTGATTCAGATCATTATTATCGGTACCGCTATTCTTGTACCAACCGGCCTCCTCTTCTTAATTGGTCGAGCCGTCTACCGTAAGTTCAAAAAATAATTATGGCTAAGGTGGTGAAATTACATCCGTCCTGGAGAAATCCCCAGGCACTAAAACAAGTTCCCACCCGTGATGGTTATGGTGAAGGGCTAGTTGAGGCCGGACAGAAAGATCCAAACGTCATGGTTTTGTGTGCCGATCTCTCTGAATCAACCCGCTCGCTACTCTTCAAAAAAACTTTTCCAGATCGTTATATACAACTTGGCGTCTCCGAGCAGTCAATGGCAGCAATAGCAGCCGGCATGGCGTTAGCCGGTAAAACGGTATTCATCGCGAGCTATGCCTGCTTCTCACCCGGAAGAAACTGGGAACAAATTCGCACCACCGCCTGCCTACAAAATACAAACGTAAAAATTGCCGGAGCTCATGCTGGAGTTTCCGTTGGACCAGATGGCGCAACTCATCAAATGACTGAAGATATCGCTATAATGCGTGTTTTACCAAACATGACAGTTTTAGTCCCTTGCGATGCAATTGAAACACGAAAGGCGACCATTGCCGCTGCCCAAATGAAAGGACCGGTTTACGTTCGCTTTGCGCGCGAAAAATCGCCAGTTTTTACGACCACCGCGACACCATTTGAAGTTGGTAAGGCACAAATTTTTCGGGAAGGTCGCGACGTGGCGATTATCGGGTGCGGTCCATTAGTCTATGAATGCCTGCTCGCTGCCGAAGAACTTTCTAAGCTCGGAATTCAAGCACGTGTCATTAATAATGTCTCGGTTAAACCGATGGACGAAGCAACGATTATCACTGCCGCGCACGATTGTGGCGCTATTGTAACTATCGAAGAAGCTCAGGTCGCCGGTGGCATGGGTAGCGCCGTGTGTGAGCTACTCAGCGAGACCTGCCCTGTTCCCGTTGAACGGATTGGCATGCAAGATTGCTTTGGTCAGACCGGCGAGCCACGTCAATTGCTCGAACATTACGGTTTAACCGCGCCGAGCATCGTGAAGGCAGTAAAACGAGTTATCAAGAAAAAGAAATCATAATCAAAAAAACCATAACAGGACACCAGTATTCAACGACCGATGTTTTGTTGTAAAATACATTAACTAACCGATCGGACAGTTAATGTATTTATGCCTCGACGATTAAAACACTCATCTCAAGTAGAAAAACTCTTTCGCGAAATTGTTGATGATCTTATTCAAACTCACCGGTTTATAGCTAATCCGGTCTGGGCGATCATGTATGAAGAAGAAGCGTTTCTAGCCAAAAGGAAACGCGAAACTAAGATTACGCGTCGTGCGATTCTACGACGCCTACAAAAACAGAATTTAATCAAAACCAAGAAGGTCGGAGACAAAATAATGGTGACACTATGTAACCATGGACAGCATGAACGCTTGCGTTTACTTATCGCCGAGACTAGAAAGAAGCTACCGACCGGTACCTATTGCTTAGTCAGCTACGACATCCCAGAAAAGGCTCGAGTTATCCGGCTGGCGTTTCGAAACCTTTTAAAATTCGGTCGATTCAAACAACTTCACCGAAGCGTTTGGATCTGCCGCTTTGATGTTGCCGATATCATTCAAGAATTTATTAATCAAACCAACTCCAAGAAGTGGATCGTTGTTTTCAACTCGTCAAAAGTTTGAAAAGCATTAATTAACCGATCGGTTAATTAATGCTTTTTTTATTTTATTGATTTCAAATTCACGATCTACTAAACCAACACAAAATTGACCAAAAAAAGTAGCGGCCCGTTGCAAGAACGAACCGCCGAGGTGGCGCGTGAACTAAGCTGGGACGATGAGACGACACCTGTCGCTTAACGAGTCACTCAGCGAATGACAACCGTCGGTCCAAACAGGACAATGAATCAAACACCGCACGAACGGTCCGCCATGGAGACGGTCGGTTGGACTATCAAAAACGGTGTCGCCGAAATAGATGATCAGCCCCTTCCATTCAACTGGAATCCGGTATTCATTCTCTGGCAGAATCAACGCATCGAGTACGTTGGCGTTAAAAGAACTCAGACTACGAATCCACTTATGTCGTGTGGCGGCAGTCAATAACGGCTGATCACAAGGCACTAGCCTCACCTTCGCCGGATCCCAGATGATCAGTCCGGATTTACGGTGTTCTACGGGGCGCCAGCCAGCCTTCACCCAATCAGGACAAACCGATGGCTCAGCATCGCCGTCAATAACCAACGGCAAGCCTGGATACCTTTCCCTGAGACCAAGAAACAGCTCGACTGCCTCGGCTAGCGAGATTCGGCCCCACTTAACCCCGTGTTCGATCGCCCAGTACAGATTACGAATCTCATCCAGCTGGTTTTTCTCAATCATCAAATCCTCCATGAATGAACGAAGTATTAAATTAGTCGAATCGGCCATAAAAGTCAACGAACATAGCGCAAATTCGCGTTTCACGCTATGATGAGCCAACTTTATGGATACTTTAGAAACAACAGCTATCCGCATCAATAAATACCTCGCCGAACAAGGCGTTTGTTCGCGTCGGGAAGCCGATCGGCTAATTGAGGCTGGATTAGTGAAAATTAACGGCAAAAAGGCCGGTTTAGGCGACAAAGTTAGCCTGAATGACAAGGTAACCGTCAAAGGCAAGGGCCTAGGACATGACAAGCCAAAATTACTTTATCTCGCTTTTCACAAGCCAGTAGGCATTATTTCGACTGGTGACAAAAATGCCATCAACAACGTTTACGAATATATTAAAGAAAAAGACCGTGTTTTCCACGTTGGTCGCTTAGACGTCGCATCTTCTGGTTTGATGCTCTTTACAAACGATGGTGATGCCGCCTTTAAAATCATGCGAGCTGAAGCTAATCACGAAAAAGAGTACGTGGTGAGCATCGACAAAACTCTCACCGACGAAGCGCTCAACTTGTTGCGCACTGGAATCGTGATCATGGGCCGTAAGACCAAACCAGCCAAAGTCACAAAAGTAGACGATAAAACTTTCAATATCATTCTTACCGAAGGTCGTAACCGACAAATCCGTCGCATGTGCGAAGAGCTACACTTCACAGTCAAAACCTTGAAGCGTATTCGAGTAATGAACATCGAACTCGGAAAATTACCCGTTGGTAAATATCGTGAGCTCACCGACGAAGAACGAACTGGATTGCTCGAACAATTAGCCAAACAAAAAACGAAAAAAAATTAATCAGTCGTTCTTTCTATGGACCCAATCACGATCGTCATCCTCATCGCCATGCCATTTTTAATCACTTTTGCTTGGGGTGGCATTTCCGCAGCGCCATGGGTACCAACGCTAAGAGTTGATCGGGAAAACCTGTTGAAAAATTTAGAATTCAAACCCGGACAAATTATTTACGATTTAGGCTGTGGTGACGGTTCAGTTCTCTTTGCAATAGCAAAGCTTAATCCAGAAATCAAAGCCATCGGTTTTGAAATTTCTTTACTTCCCTACCTGTTAGCCATCGGTCGTAAAT
>CAYPRR010000086.1:0-4293 GCA_964413245.1 uncultured Gammaproteobacteria bacterium | reverse complement strand
ATTGGCAGAGAGAAGGAGTCATACCCCTGGCAGAGCAATCCTTTTTGGGAATGTTGATCAAGTTCTGAATGACCAAAGTCTTGATATGTATGGTAATGACACAAGGGAACAAAAAGTTGTGCATCGGCTGCATGACTTGGATCGCACTCTAAGTACTTGGGTGCTGAGCCTGATCGCACAAGATTTTGTGGCAGAGATGGGGAAAACCAGAGATGCGTATGGTTCTCTGAATATATCTACCAATTCGTTTAACACGGAAAAGCTTAGAGAGTTAGACAGAAGGCTTCTCGAATTTCAAAAAAATGCTATCCCTTTTGCGCATGACATTACTGATTATTGCGAGCGTACTGGATGGTTTATGCATAACGTCTCCGAATTCGAACCAACGCGAAAATGGGGAGATTATGAGCCGAAACTTTTTGGCGATATGCGGCAGGGGCTTACCTCATCTGCCACTCACATTAAGGCAGCAGAGAAGCAAATACGAGCCATCGCATTACAGACAGGGAATATTATTTCCACCATCACAAACGAAAAGCTTGCCTCAACAAATTTACGCTTACAAAACAGCATGGGCTGTATGACGGTAGTCATGCTGTTTTTGACCGCGATAATGGCTCTACCGTTTCTAAAGGATATCGGAAATTGGTTGAGCCGGGTGCTATTCTGGGCTGTTGGTATTGCTGACAAAATTAATCACACTATATGAACATTGCCGAAATTGAATCATCGCTCAAAGACCTGGTAGAAACGCCGTTTGACCCCGACACGTTTATTTTTCGTTTTTTGGAAATTTACGACGCGCCGAAAGCCACGGTAACCAAACTGCGGCAAGGCACGACCAATCACGCCAAGGAGCCGGGTGAGCTGCTCTGGAAAAATAAACTGTTTTTCCGGGTCGCCGAAAAAGGGCAGGCCGCTACGACGGTGGATGCGATGGCGGACGATCCGCTGGCGAAGAAACATTCCCCGCGTTTCTTGTTGGCGACCGACGGTGAGGAGGTTTACTGCCGGGACATCAAGGCCGATCAAACCCGCGATATTGGCTTTGACAAGCTGAACGACATTTTCGATTTCTTCCTGCCGCTCGCCGGAATCGAGCGTTACGAGGGGGTGGCGGAAAATCCTGCCGACATCAAGGCAACGGCGCGGCTTGCCAAGCTCTACGATGCGATTCTGGAAGCGAACCCGGAATGGGTGGGGAACGACCACACCCACGAACTCAATCTTTTCATGACGCGGATGTTGTTCTGCTTTTTTGCGGAAGATACGTCTATTTTTGCAAAGGATCTGTTCACTTCAACTTTGATGGACTTGACCCGCGAGGACGGTACAGATACTTCATCTGTTCTGGCTTCTATCTTCGCGGCGATGAATACGCATGACAAAGAACGCGAGGGTTTGCCGGAGTTTGCCCGGCGCTTTCCGTTCGTCAACGGCGGCTTGTTTCATGACAAGACACCGATCCCGAAATTTTCCAAGCGCGCACGGCGGCTATTGAAGGAATGCGGCGAGCTGCAATGGAAAGACATCAATCCGGACATTTTCGGTTCGATGATACAGGCCGTGGTCGAGCCGGGTTTGCGCGGCGACATGGGCATGCACTACACGTCCGTGCCCAATATCATGAAGGTGCTGCAACCGTTGTTTCTAATGTCACTGGAAGAAGAGTTTGAGGCCGCACGCGAGAGTGAAGTCAGGTTGCAGAAGCTGTTGCAGCGCATCTATAACATCCGCGTATTCGACCCGGCCTGCGGCTCGGGCAACTTCCTCATCATCGCCTACCGGGAATTGCGCAAGCTTGAGTCGCGAATTTTTGAACGCCAAAAAGCGATTGCCCGGCAATGGTCACTGCCGATGACGGGGGTGCGGCTCACCCAGTTTTTTGGTATCGAGCTAACCGACTTTGCTGCGGAGACGGCGAAACTTTCGCTGTGGATCGCCGAGTATCAAATGAACGAGCAGTTCAAGGCGCAGTTTGGGTCAGCGCCCCCGGCGCTGCCGCTTCGTGATAGCGGGAATATTGTGCAGGGCAATGCCTGTCGAATGGAGTGGCTGAAAGTTTGCCCGCATGTTGAAGGTGGCGAGACCTACATCGTGGGCAATCCGCCGTACCTTGGTCGTTCTCAACAAACCAAGGATCAGAAGGCCGACATTATTTATGTTTTTAAAGATGCTTCGACGAAATTCAAGAAGCTGGACTACGTCGCCTGCTGGACATTTAAAGGTGCAAAATATTGCCAGACTACTGGCGCGCAGTGCGCATTTGTCACCACAAACTCAATCTGCCAAGGGGAGCAAGTAGCCCTGCTGTGGCCCCTTGTTTATGCATCTGGCCTCGAAATTGGTTTTGCTCATCAATCGTTCAAATGGCGAAACAACGCGGCGAAGAATGCTGGTGTAATTTGTATTGTTGTTGGCCTTCGACAAAAACAGAAGAACAAGAAAATCCTGATAGATGGTGATGTTTCACGAGTAGTCGGCAACATTAGCCCATATCTTACCGAGGGTGAGAGTTTGATCGTTTATCCAATCAGCAACGCTAAAACGCGGCATCCAAAAATGCGGTTTGGCAATATGGCAGCGGATGGCGGAAACCTGATTCTTACCGGCACCGATAAAAGTGAACTCATAACTGCCTATCCAGAGGCGGAAAGACTTGTCCGCAGATTTTATGGCTCCCAAGAGTTTATACGCGGAATCGAGCGGTGGTGCCTCTGGATCGAAGATCACGATCTTGATTTCGCGAATACTATTCCACCAATAGTGTCTCGTATCTTGGCGGCAAAGAAAATGCGGAGCGATAGTATCGATTCTGGAACGCGAAATCTTGCAAATAGACCGCACCAATTTCGTGAGATGCACACAGCAATAACACAACTAATTATTGTGCCCAAAGTCTCCTCTGAGCGACGACCATACCTGCCAGTAGGAGTGCTTTCAGCAGATTCAATCGTTAGTGATCTTGCCTTTGCTATTTACGATGCACAAGACTACCTATTTTCCGTTGTCTCTTCGCGGTTACATGCGATATGGACTGCGGCGGTTGGTGGGCACATGAAAACTGACTATCGCTATTCCAATACTCTGGTTTACAACACCTTCCCAATCCCTGACCTTTCGGCTGATCAAAAGGTGATATTGGAAGGGCATGCCATCGAAATTCTGGGTGCAAGGGAGGCGCATCCCGGCAAGACCATCGCCTGGCTTTACGATCCTGAAACGATGCCAGCCAATCTCTTGAAAGCCCATAAAGACCTGGACAACGCTTTGGAGCAAATGCACATCGGTCGCCCGTTCAAGAATGATGCCGAGCGGTTGGAACACTTATTCAAGCTCTATGCGAACATGGTCAAAAAAGAACAGGCCACCAAAACGCCAAAAATTTCAAAGGGAGCTGCTTGATGGCCGATTTCGTCACCGTGAGTTACGCGCAGACCGGCGCAAGCCAAAGCACCAACCAATACGGTATGCGAGCCATGCAGGCACGAGCGTTCGATGCACGGAATTCCCAATATCTGCTGGTCAAAGCGCCGCCAGCCTCCGGCAAGTCTCGTGCTCTGATGTTCATCGGGCTGGACAAGCTTGAGAACCAAGGCATCGCCAAGGTGATCGTCGCGGTGCCTGAGCGTTCCATCGGCGCATCATTCAAGTCTACCAAGCTGAGCGAGGGCGGGTTTTTCCGCGACTGGGTGGTCAGCCCGCAATGGAATCTCACCGATGCGGGCGGCACGCAGAAAACCAAAGCTTTCGCCGACTTCATGGCTTCCGAAGACAGTATTTTGATCTGCACCCATGCCACGTTCCGCTTCGCGTTCGATCAACTGGGTGCCGCTGCTTTTGCCAACAGTGTGATCGCCATTGACGAGTTTCACCATGTTTCCGCTGACGAGAACAATCGTCTGGGCGAGGTGGTGCGGGCGCTGCTGGAGGATGGCCGTGCGCACATTGTCGCGATGACCGGTTCGTATTTCCGGGGCGACACCGCTGCCGTGCTACACCCCGAAGATGAGGCGCGTTTCACCCGTGTCAGCTACACCTATTATGAGCAATTAAGCGGCTACCGCGACTTGAAAACCTTGGGCATCGGCTACCATTTTTACCGTGGCCGGTATGTTGATGCGATCAATGAAATTCTCGACTCCAATCTCAAGACCATTGTCCATATTCCTCACGTTCGTTCATCCGAATCGACCACCGACAAATACGACGAGGTTGACCGCATCCTCGACCATCTGGGCGATGTGATCGGTAAAGACCCCGTGACAGGGTTTGATCTGGTCAGGCGCGCAG
>CAYPRR010000085.1:0-4347 GCA_964413245.1 uncultured Gammaproteobacteria bacterium | reverse complement strand
AACCCCAAATCGCCAAACCTACACAAGTCGCAAAACCTGGATCGTGAATTTCATCGATCACACTAGAAATTCCAATTGGCGCACCGATTGAAACTGGTAGGCGCAAAACCTGCTTTGCAACTTCAATTATACCAGGCAACTTCGTTCCACCACCAGCCAAAATTACACCAACTGGCAACATACCGGAGCGATCAATTTTTCTCAGTTCATTATCAATTGCCTCGAATAATTCTTCAGTACGCGCCTCTATAATTTCGGCGACAAAGCGTACTTTATATGGTTCCTCTTCTTGGCCACCGAAATCTTTAAGCATAAAGATACCCTTACGGTCTACAGCATCTGGTACAGCTGACCCTAGAGTAATTTTTACGCTTTCAGCAATTTCCAAACTAGTACGTAAACCAATCGCAATATCATTAGTCACATGATCTCCACCGATCGGCAAGACAGCTGTTTGAATCAAATCACCCTCCTCAAAAACAGCCATTGTAGTACTTGTAGCCCCAATATCAACCACGCAAACACCAAGCTCCTTCTGACGACTAGTTAAAATAGCCTCAGCAGTTGCTAAAGGCGAAAACACCAAATCATCAATATCTAAACCAGTCCTATAAATACTTTTTGTTATGTTTTTGATGTGTGAAGAAAGCGTCTGAATAATCAAAGCATCAACTTCCAAACGAATGCCATTCATCCCAACAGGGTCTTTAATTCCACGCTGACCATCAACAGTAAAACTCTTTGGTATTACATGTAAAATCTCATAATTTGATGGCGTAGCAACCGTTCTAGCAGCTTCTAGTGCTCGTTCAACATCAGCTTCGGCTATTTCACCGTCCTGACGTGACACGCCGATTACGCCACGACTCTCTTGAACAAGGATGTTATGACCAGCAATAGAAATCCAAGCACTACTAACTGGGATACCAGTCATCCTCTCAGCCTTTTCCAAAGCTCTAGAAATCGAAGAAACGGCATCTTCCATAGAAGAGATGCCTCCTTTATGGATACCGCTCGATGGAACACAAATCGCCCCGGTTATGTGTAACCGTGGCTTACCGTCTTCGCCCGGCATCGCCTGGCCAATTGCGACACGAATATTCGCCGAACCAATATCTAGACCAGTAATAACTTCTTCGGACATAAATCAATATGTTGAAATTGTTGGATCGGCTTCGCCTTGTTGAAATTGAAATAATTAATTAATCAACAACTTCAACATTTTCAACAACTTCAACGACAGTATATCAAACTCCTGCCAAGTACGGCCAGAAAATCATAATTGCTACTACTACGCTTGTCACCGCCGTCAGCAAAACCGCACCCGCCATCATATCCTTCACCTCCTTAACCACCGGGTTAAGTCTGGGCTTGAGCGCATCGGCAATTCGCTCAAAAATACTGTTGATAACTTCTAGCACCAACACGGCACAGACCAACAAAATTAATAATATCTTTTGCCAAATCGCTAAATCTAATACAGCAACAGCTACTAGAACAAAAATTGCTACCAGAATTTGTAAACGAAAACTCTGTTCACGACTAGTTACAAATCGTAACCCATCAATCGCGTGCTTTAAGCTTCGAATAAATTGTTTGATCATCATCATATAATTGAACCAACAATTTTATCCTGCAATGGTAGCATCACTTTAGCGTCTATTGGCTTCATATGGTCATACCCTAAAACGTGCAAGACACCATGCGTCATTAATTCTAAAAGCTCAGCCCGTAGAGAACCTTCGGCCTGGCGTTTAGCTTGTTGAACTGAAATAACCACATCGCCGAGCGTTTCTGGCTGGCCTTCATCCAAATAAGAAAACGAAAGTACGTCGGTGGTTTTATCTTTTTTCCGGTATTGTGTGTTCAACTTTTTCATCTGGGCATCGGTCACATAAGCAACAGCAATTGTTCCCGATGGCATCTTCTTTAGCTTTTTATTGATCGACAATTCCAACGAACTAAGGAGCGCCCTGGTGAGGCGCTCATTTTTTTTAGCTCCAGATTGATCGACCTCTAATTTGATCACAATTTTTATTTCTCCCTACAAGCTACCAGCTACAAGCTGATTAACCGTAAACTATTAACCATCATTTGTAGTGTATTTAGATATTCTATGCTCGATTCTTCTTTTAGATCATAAACAAACACATAAATCTTGCCATCACCTCCCAAGACATATGCTGACAACTCATCATTACTCATAAGTGATGCGTAACCAAACTTTGTTATGCCGTCCTGCAGATCCTTTGCACCATTATCTGGAGCAATAACCCGAGCATACCAAGCTCGCAAAGTCTCGCCTTCTTTTATTGATTCTATCTTTATCTCAATCTCCGACAGTCCGGAAGTACGGAAGGTAACACCAGTTGTCTTAATAACCGGTCGCCAAACTTTGGGATAATATACGCTGAATGCAACATCACTTGGTTCAAATACCGCAACTCGTCCGGTGTCTAATAAAGTTTCCGGAGCGTAACCTAACGGGTCGTAACTATGAAAAACTTCATTACCATCATTATATGTATCCGCATCTGTATCTGGATTTCTGAGTTCGGTACCATAAAGCCCTTCCTCAGTATCTGTTAAGCCATCGCTGTCTGTGTCTACTCCTGGTTGAGGCACAACCGGCAAATCTATAACCACCGGTGGTGCAATCACTACCGGAGTATCAATCACAGGTATTTCTATAATAATCGGCTGGCGAGTACTCTGCCAATAATAATAACCACCAACTCCTAATCCAACAACAATAACAATGCCGGCTCCGATTAAAATTAATGGCATCTTCGATTTTTTTTGATCAGAAATTGGACGTGATATAGCCGGAGGTTTTGGCGCAATTGGTAGTGGCGCTGGTAACGGCACAAGAATCTTCGGTTTTTCTATTAGAGAGGCTTCGCGACCCAAAAACTCCTTGGGCATAACCCTAATGATCATTTCCGTATTCTTGCTAGTTGATTGCACCTCCATAGCAATTATTATTATCGAGGGACTTCAAAGAGTTTGCCGTCGCCGTTTGGATTAAAGCCTCCAACTACCTCTTGACCGTCTAAATAACTATCATTGTCAGTATCAGGGTCTAACGGATCTGTACCGTAAACCTGAGCTTCCTCTTTATCGCCAAGTCCATCTTTATCTGTATCTGGCAGGCGAGGATCGGTTCCAATTTTTGATTCTTCATTGTCTGATAAACCATCTCCATCGCTATCAACAACCACCGGAACTTCAACAACTGGATCAGGTTCTTCGACAACTGGTGCTACGGGCTCAGGCTCAGTTGCGACGTATGGAATATCACCAACATCACTTTGATCGGACTTTGGTGCAACAATTAATTTATATGCGATGAAACCTGCAATTCCAACAATAAACAAACCACCAATCACCATTAAAGCCGATTTCAAACCTGACGAATGATGAATATCCATCTCTGGCAACATCGGCATTACTGGTTGTGGCGACCCTCCTCCTTTCAAAGGAGGAGCTGGAGGTGGCAGATTACCCATCGGCAAGTTTGCCGGTGGCTCATCAAACATATCTTTAGGTTCGGCTACTGGAGCCGGCTTTGGCTTTTGATCTTCAAACATATAATAAGTTCATTCTAACACGCTTAATTCAAAGGGTCATACCCGGCCCTAACTTCTGCCCCGTCATTATACCCATCTCTATCCGTATCCTGTGACGATGGGTCGGTTTTATGAATCTTTATTTCATCAAAATCAGATAAACCGTCAGCATCAGTATCAGAGTTAGTATCGCTCGTTCCTAGATATGATTCTTCATCCGCCAATACTCCGTCTAAATCAAGATCGCCTGGTCCAACTTTTTCACGACAAGCCAATACAAGTTCGGCATCCTTAATAACATCACAAAGACCTGGATCTCTCGCTTCTTTGGCAATTTTTGTTTCCGCCAACGATTGACACAACAACTGCGAAATACGTTGATCGGTGCAGTCCCCAGCCCAAGCCCATTGATAAAGGAAGTTAGCAACACAGACGTCTTGAAGTTCTGAAGTTGAATATTCAGCACATAAATCGATTGAAGCGCCAGCTGATTTAATCTGCGTGGCTAAAATCGCATCCGAACAGTTGGACGCCAAAGACAACTCCTTAATGCTGGAACAGATTTCACGGTTTCCTGTGGTTATTGCCGTAGCGTTCAAACAAATATCACGTTCTTCATCCGAGTTATTTTTACAATAGGCCGTATCACCATTCTCTCGAGCTAAAATGGTCGATGCTGATTCTAGACATTTTTCAATATTTTTCGAATCCTGACAATTTATCATGGCGTTCTCTATATTTTTTTCGATGGTTTTTTTTGCAGTAATCGACGGCTCCA
>CAYPRR010000084.1:0-4375 GCA_964413245.1 uncultured Gammaproteobacteria bacterium | reverse complement strand
CTTTTCAACCATGGTAGTCAACAAATAACCAGCTTGCGGTAAATATCCAGTTTTACCAACGACAATATCATACGGCTCCTCATTCAGAAATCCATCAAGCAACCCGTCAGTATTATCAATTAATATTTCTCTTCCACTTTCGTGAGTCACTGAAAGTTTTGACATGGTGGAATACTTTTGAATCAAATCAAATTTTGAAGCAGCTGCTAATAATTTTACTAGGTCTCTGGCGGTTGAAAGATTATTAGTATCGATACCGGTCGGATCAGAAAAGACGCTATCCTTCATTCCCAGTTCTTGCGCCTTAACGTTCATCCGCACTACAAATTCTTCTGGCGACAAATCCGAAAATCGCGCCAATGAATTGGCAGCTGTGTTATCAGAACCAACAATGGCGGCCGCAAAAATTTCCTCTAAAGACAGAGGATCATTAAAGGCCAAATAAATTCGACCACCAGTCACCAAATCAGTATCAGCGTCTAAAGTAACCAATTGCGTTAGATCTGGATTTGATTCTAGGAAAACTACCGCTGTCATCAACTTAGTAACCGAACCAATAGAACGAACCTGGTCAGGATTTTTGGCGAGCAAGACCATCCCACTTTGCGAATCAACTACCATGGCGCTCTTAGCACTAGTCACGATGCCATAAGAATCGGTATCGGTTTTGATCGGATGATTATCGCGATCAGTTGTCGATGGTAAAGTCGCTATCAACGACGAAATTGAATATATTGATGTAGGGGCCGATCCAGGTATCGGCCCATCTGGCATTTGCCAAGCCGAAAGATCAGCCGGAAAAAACTGTAATAACGAACCAGCGAAAACAATTTGTGCTAAAACTCTAGCGATCATACCTTCGGTTGTTCAGCATTAAGAGCCTCTATAAGCTGAGTGATCTTGGCGTGGCTATGAAGAGATTCATAATCCGGCAATTCTGCAATGGCGTGTAGACCAATGTAACGTAGAAAATCTGGTGTCACCGTAAAAATACTTTGCAGTCGATTAGCGTCGTCACGTTCATCGATCAAACCACGCATCAACAAGTTACGTAAAATCAACGCACAGTTTACGCCGCGAATCTGCTCAATCTCTGGCTTAGTAATTGGTCCGCGGTAAGCGATGATTGTTAGTGTTTCAAGTTGCGGACGAGTTAATTCAGATTCAATTTCTTCTTTACTTAATCTGTCCAACACGTCACCGAATTGAGGATTAGTGACCAGCTGAGCCTGATTATCCTGAAGTAAAAGATGAACGCCGACATCATCAACGTTTCTAACCAACATTAATTCTTCCAAGGCCGAACGAACATCAGATTCCTTCACACCTACAATATCGGCGAGCCGACGTAAACCCATTGGCTTGGTAGAAAGAAAAAGTGCAGCTTCAATTTTTGCGGTTAATTCACTCATACGATTTTATATAACCAAACGCTCAATATCTATATCATCTCCCTGACGTTGCGTCACCTTAACAACTTGACGACGAACTAATTCCAACAAAGCTAAAAAACTCACCACTACCTCCGCCTTAGAGCGCGCGCCGGTAATCACCTCTTTAAACTTAATAGTTGCTCGTGACTTAATAGCTTCGGTCATTTCTACAATTCGTTCTTCGATTGATTTGACTCGTTCCATCGAAGTTTCTTGCAAGGCAAAAAATGGTTCTAATCTTTTTTGCACCCAGCCAAAAGCTTCACGTAATAAGCTCGGCGTCACGCCAGTTGGTTCGATAAATTTTGGCACGGCTTCAATTTTATATTTTACGAACGGCCGCACCAACATCTTATTTTTACTTTCATAAAGTGATTCGATTTTCCCAGCTGCTTCCATAAACAATCGATACAATCGCAACTGATCCTCCAAACCGGCTACGTTTTCCTCCTCCTCTTCGATGCGCAAATAAGGCATCAACTGCTTGGTCTTCAAATAAATTAACCGCGCAGCGATCAACAAAAAATCAGCCAGTTCATCAGACGGAACATCCCCAGCTTCCATGTACGCCAAATACTGATCAGCGACTTCCGCTAAGCAAACATCCTTGATTTCGAGCTTATTTTGATCAAGTAATTCTAAAAGCAGACCCAGCGGGCCGGAGAAAGAATCATGAGCCACTTCAAAGGTCATAGCATGCATATTCTATACTATCGCGAGCCTTTTGCGAAGATCGTTCACAAACATCAAACAGTTGACAGAAGGTACACAAAATTGTAGTTTGACTCGTCAGCTGATCCTTCCATGAGGTTGAAAATATTGACTCCACTTATTGCTTTCACTACGCATTTCCTCTGCTTCGCTAGGGGCCAACGCGCAAAAGATTCAGATGATCTGGACTTTGCGACAGGCCAGAGCGCCATGCGTAAAGCTGTCATCTCGGTGATAAACCACCCACTGTACGGGCAACCAGCAAAAGTTTATTCCTGTCCAGATAAACGATCAATGAAAAGTGCCGGCTACTTCATAGCCGAAGCATTCAGTCACGGACATCAAACAATAGAGATTGATCACCCGGCATTCAACATAGATAGTCTCCCGATGTACGAAGATAATCATCTGGCCAAGGTTGAAGACGGCAATGACGCTTGGCTCATGTATCGGGAAATGCGCGGTAGGTTAATGACGGGGTTGCTTTGTGTGACCAGAGACTTAGTGAATGAGGCGCGTGCCCAATTGATTAGTAATCAAACCCTGATCAACCTACCTGCATCAAAGCGATGCAAACAAGTTTTCCTCTTTGGTCCTTGTACGTTTATTTCGCTGGCCGCACCAGTGCACGAAAAAATACCAAAATGCCTGCAGGCAGGAGATGCAATTATTTATACCTGCGTCTTAGAACTTCAACAAATTAACCGCGTCTGGACCCAGTGCTACCGCATTAGTCAGGCGGAATATTTACCGGTCCGCTGACCCTTCGCCCGTGCATCCGTGCATGAGGCGTCTTTTTTTTATTTGCCGTACTCGGCAAATAACCCCACGAAGCTCCTGCAGGAGCGAAGTGTGGGTTATTACTAGTTAACAAAAACCACAATGCCAGCTGTGGCATCTACCAAAACTTCCTGACCCTCACTCAGTATTTGAGTCGCTGTCCTTGTTCCAATCACGCACGGCTTGCCGAGTTCACGGGCAACGATGGCAGCGTGGCTTAAAACGCCGCCTCGATTAGTCACAATCGCTCCAGCTCGTTTCATCAGTGGCACAAAACGAACATCGGTATTATCACAAACTAAGATATCACCATCGTCAAAAACCGAACCTTCAATATTTTCTGGTGAGATCAATCGCACTCGGCCACGAGCTGAACCAGGTTGGGCGCAAACGCCTTTAAGCAAAATCGGGCCGATACCTGGATCGGCCCCTACGGCGCTACCACCCAGGCTAATTAACTCCGGCAACAAGCGATTATAATCAATAATATAAGCCCGATCACCAGGCCAAACCGTGGCTTCAAAATAGCCACACAAATAATCATGTGCAAATTCTGCCGAGAGCTCGGAAGTTAACTTAGACCTCGTCGACCGATCTGGGACGTACAACATCCCAAAGAATCTTTGGTAACTCTGGTCGATTCGGTACTAAACGAATAGCACAAAGTTCATCACCGCGAACCGCTAACAACTCCTGCCAAACTAGCGTACTGTCCGTTAAAACTTTAGCTGGTAAAATCACCGGTCGCTCATACAACAAGCCAAACGCTTGAAACAAAACCTCGAGACGATCAACCTTGCGGTTATCTTCCTCACGAAATTTATTTGATCGATCAACATTACCAATGGCCGCGAACCATTCAGTCATCGAGGGTTGATGTTCATTGGTGACGGGTGCACTCATACAATTTATTTCAACGCTAAAAATCGAGTCAAAACACCAGCTGAACGATCTTCGGAAATAGCTCCGGTTTTCAAGAATTCCGTCACCGCCTCTTTTGAATAATATCCGATTTCAATGCCGTGGTCTTTTTCATCACCATCTAATTCTTGATGACTCGTTGCTAAAACTTCACCTGTTAGATAATACAAATCCCACTCAACACTGGCACCGGCGACTGACTTCTGAAAGATTTTTAAGTCTCCGATCTGATCAATGCCTGCCTCTTGCTTAGCTTCCAGTTCCGCCGCCTTCAGCACGGCTAGCCGTAATTTCTGATCATCAGAACGAATCGCTAAATATGAAGCCAAATCATCAACAACTTTTCCACCAGGTAATCGATAATCAACCCCACCCTGTTCGTGTCGAAATTCCTTGGTCAGTAAAATCTGACCATCAGCATTATTCAAAATTAACCTCACTCCCGGTGGTCGCACCGCTCGTTCATAGCCTTTGGTGACGTGCTTCTCAACTCCAACTAAGTCTCCCTGATAAACAAACTTCCACGAGCT
>CAYPRR010000083.1:0-4393 GCA_964413245.1 uncultured Gammaproteobacteria bacterium | reverse complement strand
GACATGGCTGATTCCTTGGCTTGGGTTGATTGAACGAACAGATGCACTGACAGCCTACTGCATTTACACCAAAAATCAACTATTTCACCTCCTTGCCACCAAAAGCAGAAATCAATTCATTGACCACCTCTGACTCTTTAACAGAATTTAAAATCATTTTTACTTTAATCGGCGTGCCCATAACTTCACTAATAGCTGCCTGCAAAATAGCTACGTTCTTAGCCTCACCGGCCGTTTCGTAATGAAAAGCAAACGTAAAAGTAATGGTCACTATTTCACCATCAACAGCACTTGGCGTCGCACTTTGCAACACCAAAGGCAGGGCGATGTTGCGCCTACCAACTGCCTCGCAACAACGCTTCCATTTAAACTGTAATTCTTCCAAGGTAAATTTAAGACCAGCGTCCTCCACTTCTGGAGGCCCTGTCACTGGTTCAGAAACCGGCGCAGGGCCATCAACTTTTTTTAAAAGTGGTAGTTCAATTTTAACTGGAGACGCAACAACTGCTGGCGTTACAATTTTATTAGTTGGCGTATTACAAAAAGTAGCGATTACCAACTCCAACGGCAACTGCGGAAAAGCATCTGGTGCCTGACGAGTCCGGGCGGTAATCAAACTATCCAGCAACTGACGGCAATCATCAACCTTCATGGTTTCGAGCAAACATTTTAAAGTCGACATCACCTGCCCATCGTAATGGTCGTGTGTTGGACCTTGCAACGCCACCATCAACATAGTTCGTGAAAACTCGATCAGTTCATCGGTTAAATTTCGAATCGATCCACCTTGATCAATAAATGTGTTCAACATTTGAAGAGCCGAAGAAGCATCACGTCGAGCCACGCCGTCCATCAGTTCGGTAACCGTGGCCATGTTAGTGACTGGCAAAATAATGCTTGCCTCCGCCAAGCCAATCTTCTTATCGCCCAACGCAAAAATCTGACCGAGCAAACTCTCAGCATCGCGCAAACCGCCTTCAGATAATCGAGCAATGGTCGCCAACACTTCATCAGCCACCTCAACACCTTCCTGCACCGCAATGTTCTTTAAGCGAGCGATGATGGCTGGCGTCGCTACTCGATGGAAATCAAATCGTTGACAACGCGAAAGAATCGTGACGGGAATCTTGTGAATTTCAGTCGTAGCCAACACAAAAATCACCTGTTTTGGTGGTTCTTCCAAAGTTTTAAGCAAAGCGTTAAAAGCAGCCGTAGAAAGCATGTGCGCTTCATCGATAATGAATACCTTGTGCTTACCCTTGCTTGGCACGAAACGCACCGCTTCAATAATATTTTCACGAACATTATCCACACCAGTATTGGAAGCGGCATCAATTTCGATCACATCCATCGCCCGACCGCTCAAAGATTCCAAACAAGCTGGACAGGTATTGCATGGCTCAGACTGACCCAGCTCCCGAGTATCACAATTAACCGCTCGAGCCAACAAACGAGCAATCGTTGTTTTACCCACGCCGCGTGGCCCAGCTAAAAGATAGGCATGCGCCAAAGAACCAGTTGAAAGCTGGTTCTGAATGGTGATTTTAATATGATTTTGATCAGTAACTTCCGCAAAAGTTACCGGTCGGTATTTTCGATATAAAGCTTGAACCATAACGCCACCATCTTACCACAATCTCTAACCAACCATTGGTTCGGCGAGTGCTGCTGGTGGCGTTGGCTCCCCACCTGGAATCTTGGCGCCAATACCAGAACGCAATGCGATCTCACGTTCCACAATGTCTTTTGTCCGACCGTATTCCAAACGCGAAATTTCTTTCAAAGCTTCGGCTAATTTAACGTTTGGTCGATCCGGTGTTCCAGCCTTTAGTGAAAATGGCTTTACTGCACTTTCATCGATCAACATTTTGATGTTCCAAGTCTGCTTATCGTTATTCATCAAGTCGTATCGTGAGAAAGTTGGGGCGAAAATCTTTTCCAGCACTTCAGCATCTTCCGGACCGATACGGGAAACCAACATATTTCCAACGTTACCTAAAATAGCATCACGAATCTCAGTTCGGCCATCCTTAACCAACTGACCCATATACTGGTGGGCCAAAATCAAACTCAATTTATACTTACGGGCCTCAGACAAAATAGTTGCAATCGAAGGTGTAATGAAGTTTTGGAACTCGTCGATGTACAGGAAGAAGTCTTTACGATCTTTTTCGGCCATATCGGCTCGGGCAAAAGCTGCCGCCTGAAGTTTGGAAACGATAATCATGCCGAGCAAGTTGGCGTTGATTTCACCAGTTTTTCCTTTTGATAAGTTAACTAATAAAATCTTGCCCTTATCCATCACCTCACGAAAACTGAAGGCCGATTCAGATTGACCGATAATATTGCGCAACATCTCATTTTCCACGAAACGACCGACCTTAGAGACAATATAGCCAAACATTTCTGACTTATGAAAATCAGAAGTTTTATCCATTTCATCTTCCCAAAACGATCGAACCACTGGATCCGTCACCTTGCTACGCCACCGCTTCTGGAACTTATCGTCCGTCACGATGCGTGGAATTTCGACAATCGTGCCTGCATTTTCCGGGTCCGACATCAACGTAGCCATGTAGTTACGCATTTGGTGTTCGAACATCGGACCAATCATCTCTGGTGGAAACAGCTGATAGAAAATCGCCACCATTTCTTGAATTGCGAAGTCTTTCTCTGTTGGCGTTTTAGCCTCCAGAATGTTCAAACCCATCGGGCGCTCAATATCGGACGGGTTAAAATAAATAACATCATCAATACGATCTTTTGGAATCATGCCGAGAATCGCATCAACCAAATCACCATGCGGATCGACTACACAAACACCTTTTCCGGCCTTGATGTCTTGGATAGCCATGTAACGTAAAAACCACGATTTACCAGAACCAGTCTTACCAATAATATAGTTATGACGTAGACGATCTTCATCTTTCATGAACACTTCAGTTGTTTTACCACGGAACAAATTAGTTCCCAGATGAAGTCCAGTGGTTGGAATATTGATTGGTGCCGGAGCCACACGTGAAGACATCCAACGAATGTTTGGTGTTTCTGTAGTTGGCAATGGCAAATGCCAAATACTGGCCAACTCCTCAGTATTTAAAATAATCTTGTGCTTACTATCAAAAACTCGATAAATAAAATTTTCGATCAAAGCACTTTTATTCTTTGGAATTTTAGTTTCAAAGGCGTTACCAAACTCGTAAATATTGAACTGCGAAAAAGCCTGCAACAAATGGTTCATGTCGGCCTTGGCTGAATCAACACTAGTTCCAGAAGCGATAATGCGAATATTCACTTCCATGCCGGCCTTGGAAAGCTTGTTATCAATCCCCTGCACCATTTTTTCTTCCAGTGGCGACATGCGACGTTGACCTTGCTTGGCCTCATCCTTATCCCTCTTCTCCTCAGTTCTTGTCCATCCTTTTATTCCGCTATTATGTTTAGTATGACCTCTTAGTGCGTCCTTATAATTCATCCCTCTTTGCATGTTCTTAACCACGCGTAAAGCTTTTTTCCGCCAATCAGAATGGGCGACACGAATCAACAACTGCAAGGCAACACCTTCGTTTTCTGGAATTTTGGCCAATGCATTAGTTATAGCGTTGAGTGGATCTGATTCTAACTCTTTATAAGTCTTGATAGGTAAAATGTACTCACGCTTAAAATCCAAATAGCCACCAACTACAGTACTAGTTGGAGAAAAAATATTGTAATCACCTAAATCTTCAATTGCCGCATCAGAATATTGGGCGTGCAATTGTTGCTGAACAAACTCCTGCATGAAGGTAGGAACCGTTATGTAGAACGTAATCAGCTTTTCATGTGCCACAATTTCTAATGCAACATTGTCGCTTCTGCCATAAAACCAAGCTTTCCAGCCTTTTTGGGGTTGCAAACCACCAATAGCCGCATAAAAAGTTTCGGCAATAGCAATAACCTCAGCAACCTTCTGCTGAACGACCTGTTCACGAACTTGCTCTTCGGTTCTGAACCGTGGCACGCAAACTCTTAAAGTTACAGTTGAGTCTTTACCCTTCCTCATTCTGTCTCCATGATGTGCTTTTGCCCTAACTACAGACAAAATGATTACAATTATAGCGATAAGTACCAGAATCCAAATGATTGGCACTAAAATAGAAAAATTAATCGTTTCCGGTACACCAATGACAGGCGAAATCAACTTCGGAACCGTAGTTACCTGAAATAATTCAAACATAGCTCTTATTTGATCACGTTTTTTTCTTTACGGTCGATGATTTTTAAAATTGCATCTGTCTTAATCTTAGCCTCCTGTTCAAGAAAAAACTTATTAACTCCAGGAATAATCCGCAACCAATCACGAATAATTTCTAAAATTCTTTTCACTTTGATTTTTCCAGTTTCAATCATGATC
>CAYPRR010000082.1:0-4435 GCA_964413245.1 uncultured Gammaproteobacteria bacterium | reverse complement strand
AGCGCCATCGATCGAAGCAGTAAAAAAATTAAATTCTTGGCTTTTGAGTAACGGCTTTAATTTAAAAGCTGATGGCCGACCGATTCTCGGTTTAGATTCTGAAGAATTATATAAACGCTTGAAGGACTTGGATGATAGATTTATTTTGATTCCGGCGCATGTCTGGACGCCATGGTATTCTGTTTTTGGTTCTAAATCTGGTTTTGATTCTTTGGAAGAGTGTTTTGGCGAGATGACGCCATTTATTTACGCGATCGAAACTGGGCTGAGTAGTGATCCACTAATGAATCGATCATTATCAGCGCTCGATAAGGTAATATTGATTAGCAATTCCGATGCGCACAGTCCTCGCAATTTTGGACGTGAGGCAAATGTTTTTGAGATACCCGAGGATGAACTTTCGTTTGATGAGTTCGTGAGGATTTTTAAAGAGCGTGATTTGTCACGTTTTGCATACACGATCGAGTTTTACCCTCAGGAAGGGAAGTATCATCAAGATGGTCACGCTCTGTGTCAGTTTTGGTGCTCGCCGGAAGAAACTAGGAAACTTAAGGGACGTTGTCCGAAGTGTCAGAAGCTACTCACCATTGGCGTGATGTCTCGTGTCGCCGATCTGGCTGATCGTGATGCGCACAAAATGCCAGCCGACCAAGTACCGTATAAATCGATTGTGCCACTCGATCAGATATTAGCGGAGGCTTATGGCGTAGTATCACCATCGAGCAAAAAAGTTCAAGTGATGTATGAGCAAATGATAGATAAAATCGGTGATGAATTTCACATTTTGCTTGATGCTTCGCTTGATCAGATCAATCAAGCATCAAATGAAAGAATAGCGGAGGCGATTCGTCGTGTCCGGGCTGGAGAAATGCATATTCGTCCAGGTTATGATGGAGTTTTCGGTAAAGTGAAGATCTTTGAGTGAATAAAAAATACTCTGTCGAATTCTCGCAGAGTATTTTTTATTTCTGATTAAGCGCGCTTCTTAGCGGCTTTACGCTTAGGAGCAGCTTTCTTAGCGGCTGGCTTCTTTACCTTTTTCACGGCTTTCTTGACGGCCTTCTTAACGACTTTGCGTTTCTTGGCTGGCATATATTATTGCACCCCCTTTCTTTTTTAGTATCGTTACATCTGAAACCGTTTGAAAAGTTCATCTGCGTTGTTGCAACTGCATGTTGTTCGTCAACGTACATTAGAGTACGTCTCCTCACAACATTTGTTGCGCCTAGCATCTGAATCTTTTAAAACGGTTTCAGTAAAATTAGTTTGTAACGTTATATAAAAGTATACATTGAATTACGTTGCATGAAAATATTTTGCAGTAAAGTTATCAACAAGTGATGAAATTTTTATTCTGCAACGGTAACTGTCGCGCCGATATTCGCCCAGTTATAAATCCAACCAGAATCCACAAGCGACTGATTGATGCAACCATGACTCATGCGATGACCAAAATTATTGTGCCAGTAGGCTGAGTGCAAATACATGCGTGGGCGAAATTGAACATTGTATTGAACATTCGGTAGACTATAATTATTTGGATTATCTACGCCATAACTCCAAACGTAATCATGCCATAATAATTTTCGGCTGATGGTTGTTGTGTCGTAAGGTGTTGGGAAAGTATAGGTGCCGGTTGAGACTAAATGTGATTTCACCAACGCTGAATTTTCGTAGGCGTAGAGTGTCTGTTCGCTAACATCAACCTTTATAAATTGATCAGGTTGATCTTCGGTTAACGGTGCAGATTTCATGTAAACTGTGTATATTTGGCCATTTTTATGGAGTGGAGCAGCGATTATTGATGAAATTGAATCGGCAATATCTGGTTTGATTTCACGCGTTATTGCGCCTGTCATTTTGTAGAAAATTACCGTTGGTGTTATATGACCGTTAGTAGCGACACCAATTTCATCTTCACCATCACCGTCAACATCGGCGGCTAAAACTTGCAAGCCATTTCGGTAATTACTTGGACCAGGTAATGATCCGACAAATAAAATTTTACCATTTTTTTGTTCGAAGTAGGTGATAGTTGGATCACTAATTCCAGCACGTGCAGTAATTATTTCATCATCACCATCATTATTTAAATCACCGACCGCAATATTTACGCCAGTATTTTCTGTTGATGAACCGGCAAATGTTTCGTTGAGCTGTATGCCTGCGTTATTAAAAGTTTTAATGTGTGGACCGCCTGTAATTCCGGCGCCAGTTACAATTTCATTTTCATCGTCACCATTTAAGTCTCCACAGGCAACACTCACGCCACCTCTAAACGATTCCGAATAAGCAAAAAATCCGGAGTGGATAGCTGTACCATCAGATTCAAAAACTTTTACTTGTGGGCCACCGCGATATTTAGGTGCTGTAATAATTTCTTTAATGCCATCACCTGTTAAGTCGCAAAGAGCGATATTGATTCCACTATCGAGAGCAGAGTCATAAGCAAAAAATTCGTTGATCAAAGATCCGTCTTGTCGGTAAACTTTAATCTTTGGTTCCTGACCATGACCGGCACCAACGACAATCTCCTCAGTGCCATCAGTCCCTAAATCACCAACAGCCAAAGAAGCATCGCCACGATATTTTTCATCAAAAGGACCAAATGCGGTGACGGTCTGTCCTGTTTCATCTAAAATAGTCACTTCAAGATCATGCTCGGCAAGATGATCAGCTAAAGCTGATTCTGGGGGAACGGTGACGATTAATGAGATAATAAAAGCGACAAATATCAAACGACTAATCATATAGGCGTATTCTATCATTTTTCCTTGACTAAGATCTATTTTTTCGATAGTCTTTTGTCTGTGTTCTTGTTGCCGAGACGTTAGAATTGTCTAAAATGCTTCAGCTACAAGGAACGGGTGGCAGACTAGGAGACGTACTAGACCGTACGGCGACGAAGTCTGACGGGACCCGAGACACAGTAGATGAACATTTTAGGCAGTTATAACTTGGGCCGTTAGCTCAGTTGGTAGAGCACTGCCTTTGCAAGGCAGGGGTCTAGGGTTCGAATCCCTAACGGTCCACCATCCCACTTCGCCTTTCGGCTACGTTGGGGATGTGTCCCACTAAAATGGGACGCGCTCAACGCGATGAAAGGTGAAACGGGATGCCCATAACGAAGCCCACGTCGCTCGACACAGTCGAGCTATGTTGGGGCGAAGTGGGGCTACAAATTATATTTCTGCATAAAAAATCCACCGCTTAGCGATGGATTTTTTTGTTGCGATGTTTCAGGTACCAGTAAGTGAAAACGATGAGTAATGCGAGGATCGGTCCACCAGCCGTGAGTAGAGCGATGTTGGGCCCGAAGTTTGCCAGAAGAATCGATCCAGTGACTGGACCCAGCGTCCAGCCAAGATCGTCGGCTAAGGTAATCGTACCAGCGATCATACCATCTTCGTTATGGAGCTTATCTAGTTTTTCGAGCCAAGACCAAAGTGAAACGCAAATTAATTCATCGCTCATGCTAAACATAAAAGCGAAGACTGCAAACGTGCCGGCAGTTGTTGAGCTCAGGAAAACTAAAATAATAAAACAAGAAAATAATCCAATTAAGATTAGTTTGGCGCGATTTTTAACTTTATCAACTAAGCTACCAATAGCAAAACCGGCGATGAGCATCGATGATTCGAAAACACTCAATGAATAACCGGGCACGTTTAATAGTCCAGTGGCGATGCTTATTGGCAAGACGAGCCAAACGATGCCATAGTAAAAGCTAATCACGAAAGACCAAGCAAGCAAAAGTGGGGCCGCTGGTGCCATTGATCGAATAGCCTGTAACAGGGTCTGATGATTCGACAGTGCCGCCTTAGCTCGTTGGTGATGCCAAGATAATTTTTTGATGTACTGTTTCGGTTTCCAAATAAACCAGAGTACAACTCCGGCGCCAATAATCGGATAACTTAGGAGCAGAGCGATGGTCGGAACGTTCATGGTTAAAACGCTGGCCAGACCTACAGTAGCTAAAACGCCACCAATGCCCTCGGCTGTTTGTTGTACGCCAGTTGTCCGACCCATGATCTTTTCTGGCGTGACGGCTAGAACATAAGCGCCGATGCTGGGTGTAAAGAATAACCAGCCAATGGCACTGAAAAGTAACGTCAGGAAATAAGTGAATGGTGTGAGTCCAAAACAGAGTGATGCGGTTGCGGCCAAGAAAAAAACCGTCGAAAAAAAGAGGGTGAAGCGAGCGCCATAACGATCAATCAATTTTCCGGCTGGTATATCGAAGACCAATTGGAAAAGTGTAGTACTTCCCGTTGCCAGACCAACGGCCCAAAGTGGAAGGATTTGTATACCGAATACGCCAATTAACGAATAGTGCAGAACAGCTGCTGACTTAAATAGCAAAATAAACACCCAAAATGGTAAGAGGTTGGTGATGTGTTTGGTGGCTGAGATGTCGTTAGGCGACGGCATTAGG
>CAYPRR010000081.1:4174-4457 GCA_964413245.1 uncultured Gammaproteobacteria bacterium | reverse complement strand
TGATTTACAGGGTGTCGTGTCGGTAGGAAGAGAGAGGCGCCGAGGAAAGATCCAAGGCGCCCACGAAACTAATTAGTCACATCAGGCTTGCCGATGTGACCACCACGAGTAGTCTGTGACGACTGCCGAAGATAATCCCAGCAACCGCGCAGTTCGTTCCAGAGACCGTTGGGGGGTGATTGGCCGAAGACGGGTGCGAGGCGGATAGAAATGTTCATTCCCAATTCTTGGCGCAAAGCGATGGCGCAACGTGGCAAGTGATACCAGCAACTGACGATGGTGA
>CAYPRR010000081.1:0-4164 GCA_964413245.1 uncultured Gammaproteobacteria bacterium | reverse complement strand
ATCAAGCGAGCCGTAGCTGCCATGTCGCCGCGGGTGTTTTTGGACCCAGGGTCGTTGAAGGCCTCGAAAACCTGTTCGATGCCGGCGGTTCGAGCGAGTGCTGCGAAAGTACGGACATCATGACCACCGTTTGCGTCACCAACGACGATGATCGCTTGATCAGTGTGGTGAGCGAGTGCAATCGCCTTGCAGATCCGGCCGTGCCAGATTCGACGAACACCGAACTGATCGGCGTAGTGCGGAGCAGCGGGAACAATAAGTACAGATTTCACGAGGTCTCCTTGTGGTACCAGAGGACACGGTAACCCTTCCGTGTCCTCTGGTACCAAAGCGTCTCGTCTCACCTCAACCAAGATTTTTCCAAAGGGCATCGAAAATCATCACCTGAGTTTTAGCGACAGCTTCATGATCAGTTAGCACCACGAACAACTGCTTACGGTGATCAATGGCCACGTTGGCCACCTTCGTGCCGTAAATAAAAGTGTAAGTTGGCGCCCCTTCGTCACGACTGAGCCAACGGCGTTCATCTAATCCAACCGTTTCGCCACCTTGACCCATAGCAATTGCACGAACTGAGACTTCTCGCTTCTTGCGTTCCTGACTAAACTTTGGCCAAGCCTGATAGATCACTTCCCGCAAATCAGACGAAGAATAAATGCGATAAAGTTTTCGCTTGGTCTTTGCTGAAGTCGTAAGTACATCTTCAAGTAGTTCCTTAACGCCCTGTTCCCCTTCCAAATAGCGGACAGCTGGACGATAAGCCTCTTGTCCAACTAAGGCTCGTAATTTTGGAATTGAGAGTTCGAGTTTTTCTCGAGCTTCAGCTAAAGCGACTTCTCGACGTGTCACTAAACCTCGAAGCCGTTCTGGATCTTCAGCCACAAAGTAACGGTGGCGCTTGGCGTCCAAGTAATTGACCAAACCGACATCAATCAGTTTTCGTAATGCGTCGTAAGCAGTGGCACGATTAAGCCCCGACTCTTCGCTAATGCGTCGAAGTGGCGCAGCACCTAATTTAAGGAGCGAGAGGTAAACGTCTCGATCTTTTGGTGTTAACCCCAACAGATCTAATAGACGTGTTGAAATAATAGAATTTGGTTTCATAGTTGGCTATAATTGTGCGACAAGATTGTTGATAAGTCAAAAATTGCCTATTTTTGCTAGATATTTTTCAATGTCAATCTGTCCGAAAATATCCGACAATAATAATACATTTTCAAAATAGGTACGATCGTACCAATTCTGAAAATTGCAAAATAGACGTTTTGGTTGACTTGAACTGGCTATCACGATAAATTATAAAAGCTTCTTTGGAGGAACCGTGAAAATCGTAATCGCAAATCTACTCGACTCAAATTCGTCAACTCTGGCCAAGGCTATCTCGGCTTCTTGCTTGCCACACGCCGAAGATCCACCGCTTGTGTTGCAAGAGCACACGCAAATCAACCCAGCGATCCCGCATATTTCGCACCTTCATCTGGACATCGACCCAATGAAGATCGAACTACTCCACACTGCTTTGTGGCAGATGATTGCCTGTTATCCGCAAGGCAAAGTAACCGGGATCTTTCAAACCGTCGAAGTCAGACGACAGTGGCTATTGTGGAAAATCGAAGCGTCACCAGATTTACAGGAATTACACAGACGCATAATCGATGTAGCAGTACCATACCGCCAGGCACCGATGGATACGCAGTGGCCGATTACCGCAGAGCAAAAAGAAATGCTGGAAGAATACGGCTACCCTTACTGCGGGAGTTGTTTTGAACCGCACGTCACTCTCTCTAGGTTGCGACACCCATCACACCTGCCAGAACTCGTGCAAACATATCGCAATTCACCGTTCATTTGGAGAAGCCAAACGCTGGTAATCGGCATGCTCGGCCAACACGGAACAATGACCAGGGTAATCGCTCGGTTGCCACTGATCGCGGAAATGCATATGGACTAAGTCCAAAATGCGGTATCGAACTCGGTACCGCGCTTTTTTTATATTGATTTCGCTGACCGCCACGCTAAATCAAATATCGCCTTCATGCTTTGTGCGATAACAGCATCTTCGATTCGGACTACAAATAAATCGTTTTCCTCCATTCTAAATAGAGCTACAACATTTCCATACACAACATTGTCATTCTGAATTTCATCATTATCTGCCATTTTGACACTATATGTTTTACCCGCTAAAGCGCCAAATGACCGAACGGCTCGTTTTGACATCGGGTTATTGGTGATAATCTCACGAGTGTGAATGCTATTTATAGCAATTGACTTAGCTATATGCTCAACTTCTTTTGGAAAAAATCTTTCAATTTTATCCAAATGTGACCAAAAACAAAGGCTATTCGCCAATTGAATTTCCTTATAAATTTCTCGCAGTCCACCAACGCCCTCTAAAACAGTTATCCTTGGGCGACCATGAGCTGATGTCTGATGAGCTACTAATTTTGGCAGTTCTTCTTCGACGATTTGCGCTACATGAGCAAGTCGATCCTTCAAACGCTCTGGATCCGTTGCACGCCAATAAGAACGCTTTCCAACTGGAATCTTCTCCAACCATCCGTCTTTAGCTAACGACAAAATATAATTATAAGCTGTAGGACGTTTAAGCCCGGCTTGTTTAGCCAACGCTTCAACTGAAGAAGTACCCGAAGCTAAAGCCGCTAAATAGATCCTTTCTTCCTCTGAACTTAAGCCCAACAAACGTAAAGCGTTAGATTCCATATCTAATTACATTACTAAAAATATCTAGTTTTGTCAAGAGTTCTGACACTTTTTGACAAATAAATAGATAATAACCCACATAAAGCGACTATTTCATCGAATAAAGATAGTGACAGTATAAAATACCTGTCAGTTAGTGTAGATTGCTGAGTTCCATAAACATCCTGTTGTGGGGCATAGAAAACGAAAAGCAATCACCTGAGGCTACGAAACAAAATGGAACTCAGCTCTATCAATGAATGCCCGAACTTCCGTGGCAAACGCGCTAAAATCGACCCACTTCGAGTCGGACAGGTCATTCTCGCCTTCTACGGCCTGATGGAAAAAATGGGCGGTCTCTCAGGAATGCGTTCCGAACGGATGACGGCTGGCTTCAACGCACTGGACATGAAAGTCGAGTTCACGCGGTTTGGACTTAAAACCTCCAAACATTCAGAGACCGATCGTCTGACGGCGAGGTTCACCATTCACACGGATCTGATGCATGGTCGCCTGCATGTCCGTTCCGAAGCCAATAGCTATGCTGAGGTTCGGTACATTGAAGAGCGTATGTTTGAAAAGAAGAAGGAGATCCTTGAAAAGGCCGATCAGAAGGGGTACAGCAACCTTGTAGAGATGGTGATCCCAATCAATACAGAGAAGGAAGAGCAGATTACCATTAAAGGCTGTGATTTCGATCCTGCCTACTCCTTCCTGGCGTTCGACGTCACGAAGTTCCCATGGAACAACATCCACGGCAAGACGTTGGAAGAGGTCGATGCGGACGCGTTCAATGAGGTGCTCCTACACATGAAGAGGCGTTTCAACTACGCTCCAATCGGTATTCGGCCCAACACGAGCGCCTAGAAAACCGTGACCCCGGAAGCGTTCATCGCATCCGGGGTATTTTTTTACCTTAATCGCTCCACCATGGTCATCGCCGCTTGGGCGGCGGCGGCAGCGTAATCAACTTTTCTTTTTTCTGCTTGTTCTAGAGTTGCACCAGGTCCGATCACACCCACGCCAATTGGCTTCTTTAGGCGCAATGACATTTCGGTCATAACTTGATGTGTCACCTGACCCATAACTGCGCCGTGTAATGTTTCGCCACGCTCGATGTAACCAAGAAAAACGCCGGCATCAATTTCTGCCAACTCCAACATTTTCTGCATCGCGATTGGTGCTTCATATGAACCTGGCACCCAAAAAATTTCGGCCTTGTGTCCAGCATCGGTAATCGTCTTCATCGCCGAATCAACCATCACCGTCGCCAACTCCTTGTGAAATTCTCCGCAAACAATAGCTAACTTCATATTTATTGGTTTATTTCCCATTCTGAGGAACGAAGAGACGAAGGATCTTCTTGTAGATCCTTCGCGTTGCTCAGGATGGAACATTAATTTTCAAAAAATTTTCGACAGTGTCAACGATGGCCTGCGTCTGAGAATCTATTTCCAAATT
>CAYPRR010000080.1:0-4583 GCA_964413245.1 uncultured Gammaproteobacteria bacterium | reverse complement strand
GCGCTTTGGGAGGAAATGCGTCGTGCTCGCGTTTTCGTGGTGCCTTCGGTTTGGCATGAGCCGTTTGGTTTGGTGGCGCTAGAGGCGATGAGTAACTCGACGCCGGTGATTGTGAGCGACCGTGGCGGTCTTCAGGAAATTCCGGAAGAGGGAATCAGCGGCAGCGTTTATCACGCTGATGATTGTTATGATTTGGTGCGAGCATTAAACCCATATTTAGCCGACGAACAATTTTCTTTACGGCGTGGATCAGCAGCTTTTAGTCGAGCGAATTTGATTGGCAGCCAAGACCGTTATTTGCAAAAAATACTCAAAATATACCAGCAAGTACAGGCTGTTAATAAGTAGCTTTTTTATCTAATTTTAGCCAAATTGGCCAACTCGTGGAGTTGGCTTTTGCGTTGACAAATAGGGGTTTTATTGGTATGGTCGCTCGTTATGAAAATCGCAATGATTGGCCAAAAAGGAATCCCAAGTCAATTCGGCGGTGTGGAAACTCACGTCGCTGAACTTTCGACTCGTTTGGTGCGCGCCGGACACGAGGTCACGGCTTACGGCCGATCTTGGTATTGCGATCGCGGTACTACACGTTACAACGGTATTGAAGTGAAAATTTTGCCATCACTTCACACCAAGCATTTAGATGCCATCAGCCACACCTTTTTAGCGACGCTTCATGCTTGTTTGTTTTTGCGACCAGATGTGATTCATTTTCATGGCGTTGGTCCATCATTGTTGGCTTGGTTGCCAAAGTTTTTGCAACCATCGGCTGTGGTGATTACGACTTTTCATTGTTTAGATCGTGAACATGAAAAGTGGAATGGTTTAGCGAAGTTTTGTTTGAAACTCGGTGAACGTGCGAGTTTACGTTTTGGTGATACGACCATCGTCACCAGTAAAGTTTTACGTGATTATGTACATCAGGTTTATGGTGATCAAGCAGAGTATATTCCAAATGGTATTACGCCACGTCGAGTTACCACCGATAGTGCAGTTTTAGAATCATTTGGTTTGCGTTCGCACCACTACGTTGCGATGGTTGCTCGTTTAGTTCGTCATAAAGGCGCTCACACTTTGATTCAGGCTTGGCAGTTGGCGCGAACTACTCAACCTCAATTATTTAAGGATTTGAAATTAGCAATCGTTGGTGGTTCGGCTTTTACAGATGGCTACGTTAAGGAATTAAAACAGTTAGCGTTAAATGATTCTTCAATTGTCTTCACTGGCTTTCAACGCGGTGAAACTTTATCAACCTTGTTTTCTGGCTCCCGTTTCATGGTTCATCCATCGGTGGCCGAAGGTTTACCGATCGCTGTTTTGGAAGCGATGAGTTATGGTAAGGCGGTCTTAGCCGCTGACATTCCAGAAAATATGGAAGTTGTTGGCGAACATGGTGTGTCTTTTATGGCTGGCGATGTTACGGATTTATCTGCTAAATTAATCGAATTGGCAGTTGATCCAATGATGGCCGCTTCGATTGGTCATGCGGCTCGTGAACTTGTAGAAACACAATATCACTGGGATGACATTGGTCGTGCTACTTTAGAAGTTTACGATAAACATTTAACGGTTAGTGATGGCGTACTTGCTATCCAATAACTTCGTGGACGATCTGATCGGCGATAAAATCAGGTTGACGTCCGTTAGGAATGTGAAGGTTTTCTAAAGCTGGTAAATCGTGTAAACCAAAATGACCGGAAAAAAGTTTCGGAAAAAGTTGATCGTCCTGTGCGATCGCTTTTTTTATTTTGATGTAACCGGTTCGATAAATATGATCACGAAAAAATCCAACACCAGGCTTTGAAGTATCGGTAATACCTTTGTAGACCCGAGTACAAATTCGCCATGCTTCATCTGGCCAACGAAGTTGATTGATCACCCGATAAGTTTCTGCGAAATCAGTTTCACGAGCTAAGGCACAGGCATAAGCATCCCAAAAACCAGGAATTCGCTTCCAAGCATGGCCGGAGTAAAATTGTTGGCAGTAGAGGGCTAAGCCTTCTTCATCGTTGATATAGCCGGCCGTGCCTCGGCGTAGTACATGCAGTGGGCCATTTATGGCGTTGTACATGCGTAAAGCGTGAACTTCAATCTCGTGAGTTAGCAGACGCGTGGCTTTGCCAACTGACATGGTGCGTTCTTTTGGGACAATGATATTTGGTTTTCGTCCAGACTCTCCGTGAACAACGCTCATCGTTGGCGTTCTTCGACGAGTAATCTTCCAGTCATACATTCCGTAATGATCTAGTAGTTTTCTGACCATCTTTTCGAAATCATCAGTTTTAATGATTCGTTTAGCATGATCTGGTGATAATACTTTTACGGAATTACCAGTGAATTCTTTTTCAAATAATTCTAGAGTATCAAAATTGCTACCAAAAAGTTGCAGTGATAATTTAGTTACCTTTTGATCGTCGCTTTTGGCGACTGATTTAATCAATTCGGCCCGAACAATATTTTCATCGCATTTTTTTAGGTATAAATTTGTGAGCATTGGATCGGCGCCAGAAGCACTGATTAATTTCTTGGCCTGATGCACGGCGTGAAGATAGGCTTCGTGGTTGAAGCTTTTCGCTCTCGGATACTCGAAGATTGGCGGTGTTCCAGTCGTTAGAAATTTTTGCTTAGCCTTCAGCGCCGAAGAGCGATCTGGTCGGAGTTGAAAAGAAAAGCCGAAAGTTGGCAGGTGGCTGAGAATTTTAGATAAAGCGTGATCTTCACAATGATTATTCTTCAACTTTGTCATAAGGTAACGCGAGTGAATCATTGGATAGGTGGGTGGTGACGGCACCGGCACTTCTGGCCACGGAGGCACCGGTGAATTCATCGTGCGCAGTGATTTGTGTAACTCCGACCAGTTTTGGTGAAGTGTTTATCATTGTTGCCGTTGGTGTAATCGCTACTTCAAAGGCCACGCCGATAATCGTACTGCCAGTTGGTAAAGTTGGTTTGATTGATCCAGTTGACCAAGTTACAGAGTTTCCAGTTTGTTGAACGGCGCTACCAACCGAAACACTTTGTCGACCAGTTAGAATTACGCCCGGGCCAAGATCAGCTTCAATCTGGATATTTGATAAATCGTTAGTCGTACCGCCAATATTCCAGAAAATCCAGTACTTCGTTGTTTCACCAACTAACGGTGGGATCGGCCCACGGCCAAGTTGATCACCGCTTGGTGCGTAATATCGTCCAAAGGCGTCAATGGCGATTGGGGAGGTTAGTTTTGTTTCGGTGGTATTTCCGGTTGTATTGGTGCTCACTTTTTGACCATCGATTTCGAAATCAAAGGTGGCAGACGATTGGATTTTAACGGTAATGTTGTTGGTCGAGCTGGCGGTTCGAGCTACATTGGCTTTGACTGGCAGTAGAACGGTCACCGTAGTTTTTTCACCCGGCGCCAAGATATTTACAGGTGTTGGTATTTTAGCTGTGGATAAGTACGAACTGTCGTATTTAAGTGTTGTTTGGATGTTGCTGACCGGCCAGGTACTGATATTTTCTAAAGTTAAATCAATTGTTGCTTGGTCGCCGGGCGTTAACGTTGATTCGCGGATTGACTGGTTGATGGTTAAAGGTGACGGTAAGATGTCGATGATTTGAGAAAGTTGATTTTGAGAATATGATTGATCGTCAAAGACGAACGAAGGTTCAAAAGAAAAGGTGGAATCATCGGCGGTGCCAAGCCGGCCGGTAAAAGTGATAATTCCAGTTTCGCCAGGTTCGATACCATTCACATTAAACTTGCCGGTGCTAAGCACCGGCAAAGAATCGATCAAAACAAATGATTTTGGCCAGGTCGGGGCGATCGATAAGCTAGGGAAGGTGACGTCACCGGTGTTAGTGTAGGTGATTTGACCGCTAACTTCTTGGAAACTGACTAAATTTTTTGGTAATTCGAGATTCAGAACTAAAGTTGATTTTGTTGGCTTGAAAGAATGCTGCGAAGTTTTCGTGTCAGTTTTATTCTCTTCGCTGTAAGTATAGGCGAAAGTTGTTTTGAAGATTTGTTCGCCACCAACGTCACCGAACATCGTACCGTTAACATGAACGAACCCATAGCCATCAACTGGAACATTACCAAGGGCAAATTCTTGTGAACCAATTGCGGTAGCTGTTTCACCGCTAATTCTGATTAGTTGAAAATGTTCTGGAAATTCAAAATTGACTCGCACGTCGCGTAATGTTTCCTGACTTTGATTTTCGTAACGGAAAGTGAGGGTAGAATTTCCGCCAGTAATCACTTCAACTGGTGCGACGGCGGCGCTGACGTGAATTAGTTCCGGTGTATTCCGCGGCCAAACCAGGAAACCTATTAGTCCGATGGTGGCGATCACACAGGCCGCTCCTAACGCATCGAGTATTTTGTGAAGTAGTGATCGATTTTTAAAGTAAGTACCGTTAAGGATCATCCGAGCCGGTTCATGAACATGACGTCCAGCTTGGCGACCAACCGCAAAAGTGCAATATAGGAGATTGCGTTTGGTGCCACGGCCCGGCTCACAGATGATTTCTGGTTCCATAAATAATTATCGATGTCCTTTAAGCACATCGGATGTCCTTAAAGGACATCGGCTTATTGATTA
>CAYPRR010000079.1:0-4619 GCA_964413245.1 uncultured Gammaproteobacteria bacterium | reverse complement strand
GATGACTTCCAGCGCTTCATTAGTTTTGAAAAATTGTTTAACGATTCTGTCTTCGAGCGAATGGAAAGAGATGATCATCAGTTTTCCACCTGGTTTGAGCTGCGCCGTAGCTGCTTGCAAACCTTTTTCCAATTCTCCGAGTTCATCATTGACGAAGATTCTAAGTGCTTGGAAAACCTTGGTGGCTGGATGTGTTTTACCTCTTCCTTTCATCAAATCAGTAATCACTTTCACCAGTTCAGTCGTGGTCGTAAACTTTTGCTTACGACGAGCTTGCATGATGGCATCAGCGAATTGATTGGCACGAGGTTCTTCGCCTAATTGACGAAAGATTCTCGCCAGTTCTTCCTTTGGTAATTGATTAACGACCATCGCGGCCGTTAATTCCTGGTTCAAGTCGTAACGCATATCAAGTGGGCCTTCGTTCTGAAACGAGAACCCGCGAGAGGCATCATCAACGTGTACCGAAGAGTAACCAAGATCGTAGAAAACGGCATCAGCCGGCGGTAGACCATGATCTTGCAAATGTGCGTAAGAATCACGAATCAATTTCACTTGCGATCCATAACCTTTCAGATTTTCCCGTGCCATTTCAAGATTGCGTTCGTCACGATCAAAGCCGTAGAGCTGACCTGAGGGCCCAATCACATCGAGCAGTAACTTGGCGTGACCGCCTAGGCCAACGGTGCCATCAATGACGATCGCCCCTGGCTCCAAAGCCAGACCTGCAACCACCTCTTCTGCTAATACTGGGATGTGTTGCATATACCCTTTTGGTCCAACTGGACCAGTTAAATTCCTAATCCCCCCATTTGTTCGGCAATCGCGCCAGCATCAGCTTGAGTTTTGGCACTGTAAGCCGTCCAGGCTTCTTCGTCCCAAAGTTCCAAGCGAGTGTTAACGCCGACGATGACGATATTCTTCCGAAGTCCTGCATATTGTCGCAGGTACTCCGGAATTATGAATCGTCCCTGCTTATCAAGCATGGCGTCCATCGCACCGGCTAGCATGAGCCGAGCGAAGGCACGTGAGTTAGCTTGCCCCAAGGGCAAACTCGCGAGCTTATCCGTGAGTTTGCCCCACTCCTCCGAGGGGAGCAGGAATAATGAAGAGTCTAGACCTCGCGTGACAACCGCGCCCTTAACGAGGTCGGCTCGAAACTTCACTGGGACCGCAACGCGGCCCTTTTCGTCGATTGTATGTTTGTACTCACCAATAAACATAGGTGTGAACTAACAAGTGAGAACTAGCAGAAAATGCTTCGTTCTAACTTTTAAAAAAGAACAAGCGGTTGTCTCATTATTACCAGCAACCTACAACGAAGAGTTTAAGCTTTCGTTGTAGTGCCTGATAATAAGGGGAAGTTTCCCGAGCCAACTCGCTTGTTGTTACACAAATAGATGAGTGCCCCACTTTGTGCCTCAATGACTCCACTTTACACCACTTCAGCACCACCGTCCACCAAAGTCTCCCATTTTTTCTGTGGATAACTTTCCAAGGCTTAGCCTTGGAAAGTTATCCACAAGGAGTTGAATGATTGACAAAAAGCCAAAAATCGACTAGGTTAATTCTCTGTTCCTTGGGGTCCCAATGTCTACATTTTCGCTCTATCCAACCGTTCGTGCCCGGCTGCTTTTCGCTACCGTTTGGCTGATTAGCCTCTTCTGGCGTGGCCGGAAGCTCTGGGAGTACAGTCCGCCACTTTACACCTGGAAATGGCTGGCCGATCAGTGCCAAGTCAACATCGATCACCAGTCTTGGTTTGATCGTCGGGATCTGCTCTCGGCTTTCGGTCGACACCAGTCGTTCCAAGAGTTCAACCTGCCAAACGGGTTTGAAGCCGACTCTGATCGCACCTGCTGTTCGCTTTTCGTGGCCTACCTCCATGCGCTGGTTCATCCGCAGACCACTTTCTACGTCTACCGGTGCACCTGGCGCTACGGGATTTCAACCTATGAGGTGAGCCTGGCGCGAGGGATCGAGACATACCAAGGTGACAGTGAGGGCAATCTGGTACCGGCCATGACCTACGCCTCCAGCCGACGCGAGCAGAAGCTCATCACTCTCAACCTCGAGACGCGCGACCTTCTGGTCGCCCTGGGCCCCTAGCCAGAACTGCCGTGAACCGAAAGGTTTGCGGTCTTTTTTTATCCGATGTACTTTGACTACATCGGGCTTTATTAGCTACCCTTAATGTAATATGGAACTTCTCATGACCTTAATCCGCCCCTTAGCTAGCTTGGCTTTCCGAGCTATCTCGGCCTATCAAAAAAAATATCACCGTTTGCCGGAGTGGTACTTTTTCGCCTTTGAGCGCTTAGCGTTAATTTCCGCTTTCGAATTACTAGTTACAAAACACACCGATTTAGGAGAAGAAATTCTTTTAATCAAACGTCCAGCCAATGATCCTGTTTGGCCGAACATGTGGCATTTTCCCGGAACGGTACTACGACTCTACGATGAAAAAGATATAGTTTTTAAACGATTGGCTGAAGAGCTTGGAATTGCAGGCCTACCTTCACAACCAAAATTATTCGATACACTAATAGAAAGCAATGAACGTGGCCGGCACTTGCACGTTTTTTATCGACTCGAAGTCTCCATCAATCAAGATTTTTCAACTGGCCAGTTCTTTCCTGTGAACAATCTTCCATCTGAGATGATCGTTTCCCAGGTTGTACAAATAAAGAAATTAGTCTAATCTCTATCTAGTTCCTTCGAGGTTCCGATGTCTCTTCGACCGCGAATTTTGATTCTGGACGTAAATGTAGCGATGGACGAAAATCTATTGCTCACATATTTAGGTAGTTGGAAGGCCAGGCTTGAATACGATTCTATTACTTGTCCAACCAGTCTTATTCAATGGCGTACGTTGCCGACTATAGCCCATCAGTTAATAATTTGCGCCCCGCTTCCATGGTATTGGGCAGCTCCGCCGATGACACACTTCGTCACGGAGATTAAAGCAAAATATACTGGACAAATAGTCATCGTATCGAACTATTCACCATGGTCGCAACCTCTAAAGACTCTTGGTTGCCACATAGCCAAGGCACCAATTCAAGTACCGCCACTCATCGGCCACCTGTTGTTCGGCGAGCCACCGCCCACCGCCTAGCTCACGATTTCAATCGTGGGCGCTTTTTTTATAAAACTATCAAACAATTTTTATCGACTGTGGATATCTGCCTAAGGCTAAGCCTTGGTGGATTATCCACAGATAGCCGTTGACCAACTAAATTATTTTTGCTTAAATGAATGTATACACTCCCGATATTAATTGGGAGTTTTATTTTTATGCGAGCAATTAAATTTTTTAACGGAGAGTTTTATCATGTATACAGTCGTGGAGTTGATAAACGTGAAATATTTGTAAACGAAATAGATCGTTGGCGTTTTATGCATAACGTCATGTTGGCCGCCAAAAAGAATGACTTATCGAAACCATCGCAAATCGCAATTCACGCATTCTGTTTAATGAAAAATCATTACCATTTACTAATTGAACAAAAAACTGATGGTGGCGTTAGCAATTTTATGCATCGTCTAAATACCGCTTACACAATGTACTTCAACAAAAAATACCAGAGAACTGGTAGCTTACTTGAAAGTACCTACAAGGCGAAATACGTAAGTGACGATCCATATTTGATCGTACTATCACGATATATTCATCTAAACCCAGCCGATGATTTTATAACTCTAAAAGATTATTTCTGGTCTAGTTTTAGAGATTATTGTGGTGAATCAACTTTCCCATTTATCACAACAACTACAGTAATGTCATACTTTAAAACCCCAAAAGAATATGAAACATTCGTTTGTGGATAACTTTCCAAGGCTTAGCCTTAGGAAGTTATCCACTGCGCTTTTTTATACCCGAACTTTTTGACCGTAATCGGCGATGATAACTGACCGCAAAACGGTGAGACTCATCACGCGCTTTTTTAAAGATTTCTTTACCAGCGATGGCGACACGAGACAGTTCCAAATCTCCCCGATCGAAAACTAGCCGATCTTGCTTGCGATCGAAACCTTTAGCGAGGCCAATAACAGGAGGAAGATTTAGCTTGTAGCTGGTAGCTTGTAGGAATAAATTCATGACCCGACGCACAACTTCTACCTGTCCCTCGCCACCATCAATCACCATCAGTTCTGGTAATGGCCAAGCCTTGGGCTGAAGTTCGGCTCGATGTAAACGTCGCGTCATCACTTCTTCCAGCATGGCGTAATCGTTGGCTCCAATCACCGTTTTAATTTTAAACAGTCGATACTTCTCTTTAGCCGGTTTACCATTTTCAAAAACAACCATCGACCCAACCGCTGAAGTCCCGGAAATATTCGAAATATCGTAAGCCTCAATCCGACCATCCAAATCAACAAACTGATTATCAGTTTTAACAATCGGCAAAGTCACATCTTCTCGAGTAATCAGCGCTACGTCCGCAATATGCTCGAGTGCCTGAATTTGATTACGAAGCTCAGCTGCCAATTCAAAATCTTTTGCCTTGGCTGCAAAACTCATTTCACGAATCAACTGTCTTACTAACCGATCTTTTTTACCTTCAAAAAATAAAATCAATTTCTTAATAATTTTGCGATAGTCAGGCTTAGATATT
>CAYPRR010000078.1:0-4652 GCA_964413245.1 uncultured Gammaproteobacteria bacterium | reverse complement strand
GTACATCGCAACCTCGAAAAGGCCTGCCTCTGCGGAGGCTGGCACCCGAAGTCGGAAATGCCGACGCTCGCGCCTCGCGACAACCAGGTGTTCGGATTCGGACCGATGTGCGCGCAAGCGGTGCGTCGGGCTGGGTACAAGCTCGGGGACACGATGTCGGAGCAACTGTCGGCCTTGCACACCAAGAAGTTCTTGGCCGAGCTTGAAGCGAGGGACGCACAGCGTAGGCGATTCGAGGAGCTGGCAAAAGAAGGAGTGTTCGTTGATGCTCGTGGAATCGAGCATGTAGGAATTGAAGCCATCGAACGCGCAGAGGCCGATCGCCGAGCACACGGCCTGAATAAGGCTCGAGAACTCATCGCTGCTGGACGCCATGTTCCGCAGGCTCTGCAGGCCTTGCTCGATGAAGAGTCGGGTGGCGAACAGAATGGGGCAAGCGAACCAGTTCGTCGGTCGAAGCCACGGAGGGCTTCGAAGGCGCCGATGACCGGTGAGGAGCAAATGCGTGCGCTCGCCGCCAGGGTGGCCTTGAAGAAGGCACGGCAGCTGGAGTCCGCCAAGCGGCGCGAGGATCCTCACTACGGTGAGTGTGCCAAGGCGCCGGCGGCCAAGCAGGGCAAGAAGAAGCCTGCTGCGGGCGACAACGAAGACACGCGTAAAAAACGTAAAGTCGCCTGATCAGCTAGCAACGTCCCGTATCCAGTCTGACTGGGTGCGGGCACTTTTTTTATTGTTGATTATAGAACTAGTGACAAATGCTCCAGATGCTAGGCGCGGGTGGCAGGCAAGGAGACGTACTAAACCGTACGGCGACGATGCCTGACGGGACCCGCAACAACGCAGATGGACATTTGGCACGGTTCTCTATTCAGTTACGGTGATAACGCCTGTTTCGCCTGAGTTCAGGTGATCGTGATAGCGCCATGAACCTACTTTGTCGAAAGTGAAGCTCCATGATTGTCCAGGAGCAACTTCGGATTTTGAATCAAACTCAATGTAATCGGTGTGAATTGGATGGGGCGCACTAGCTGGCCAGTGGGAATTTGAACCGACGTTTTTGAAAGTGACGACATCACCTTTTTTAATGGTTAATGATGTTGGCGAAAAGCCATCACCACGCATTTCAACTGTGTATGTTCTTGTCGTGGCTTTATCAGATTTTATTTCAACTGATGCTGACGTTGTCGCCTTTGCTGGTTCGGTTACAGTTGTGGCATCGGTTGTTGGTTCCGTCACCTCGATATTATTAGTTGTGCAACCAGCACCGACGAGCGAAATCGCGGCTAAGGTCAAAGCGAGCTTTTTCCAATTCTTAGGCATAGGGGATTGGTTAATTCGGATTCAGTCTTATTTTAGCACATTAGCCTTTTTCAACCAGCGGCCGAACTTCACGTAATGATTGTTCTTGGCAAAATAGTTTAGCCAAACGTTCATTCGAACATCGGACATTTCACAGAGGGCGAGGGAATTACTAGAAATCATTTTTGGAACATAAAGTCGCCAATAATCAGACATCATCTCTCGTTTGATCGGTCGAAGCGTTTTAGAGAGTTCTCCTTTTTCGATGAAGGTAAAAACCTTAAAGTCGCGAGGGCTAGAAACATAAGCTAAATTCATGCGCCATTCAACTCGGCGATTTTCTACACCACGCATCATTTTCAAGATATTACCAACACCTAAAGTTTTGAGTGAAAATTTGACGTGAGTCATCGGGAATCCGCCAAGTGCTTCAATAAAAAAGCCTGAGTCTTCAACAATGACCGGCCTTTTTAATTGCTTAAAGGCCTGGCGTGCTTTTTCCAGTGCGATATCTTTTGAATCTTCAGATCGACTTTCAATTAGGTCTAAACTAATCTGATGAACTTCGACGCCAAAGGAGGCTAGGGCTTGATTAGCACTCGCGACCTTAGCTTTATTAGAGGTGGCAAAATAGACGATCATATGCCTTAAGTTTACAGCGGTTGACGGTTGACATCAATCTTGGTATTTTATCGGCACATTTAACGGGCCGATGTAGCTCAGTTGGTAGAGCAACTGTTTTGTAAACAGTAGGTCGTCGGTTCAAATCCGTCCATCGGCTCCATGAAAATCGCCGCAGTAGCTCAGTGGTAGAGCGCGTTCTTGGTAAGAACGAGGTCTTGGGTTCAATCCCCAACTGTGGCTCCAGGGCAGGTACCGAAGTGGTCAAACGGGGGAGACTGTAAATCTCCTGGCTCACGCCTTCGAAGGTTCGAACCCTTCCCTGCCCACCATAAAAACATCCAGAAAGTCTGGATGTTTTTATATTTCATCACACAACCTGCGTTGTGTGATGAGTGAGGGTTCGAACGCCGGAGGCTTATGTCGTCAGCAGACGACATGCCGAGGCGGTGGCCAGACCGAAGCTGGTCGACGGACCAGATTCGAGTCACGGCCGAACCCTTCCCTGCCCACCAAAAACGCCGGTCTTAACGATCGGCTTTTTTGTTTGGTTATATTCTAATGTCGCTTGCCAAGAGGTGATAAAACAGATATGCTCCTCTGGCAAAAGTATAAATAGGGGCGTAGTGAAATGGTTATCACAAAGGTCTCCACCCCTCCCTTCGCGAAGGGAGGGGTCCAAAACCTTTTAATATGTATTTCCTTTATATTTTAAAAACTAAAAATGAAATCAATTGTTTTTATATCGGGATGACTGGCGATATAGAACGTAGACTTGACGAGCATCTTCGAGGTAAGGTTTATACAACTATGCGACTAGGTAATCCACACCTGGTTTACTATGAAGCTTATCTCGACCATGAATCAGCAAGTGAGCGTGAAAGACAACTGAAGAGATTTGGTTCCGCCTACGTCGCTCTCATGAAACGGCTGGGCTACAAATAATTTTAGGGGCGTAGTGAAATGGTTATCACAAAGGTCTCCAAAACCTTTATTCAGGGTTCGAATCCCTGCGCCCCTGCCATCAAAAAAGAACGGTCATCCGTTCTTTTTTGATGGCATTAAGCAAGCCAACAATTTGGCTTGCGGAGGGATTCGAACGCCGGAGCCATATGCCGTCAGCAGACGGCATGGCGAGGGTTAAAAGCAGAAGACTCTGCTTTTAACGGGTTGACCAGCAGGACAACCCAGGGTTTAGAATTTCGAGTGACGACGAAGAAATTATAAACTGGCCAGACCAAAGTTGGTCGACGGACTAACTTTGAGTCACGGCCGAATCCCTGCGTCCCTCAAGGGCTTTTAGGCGCATTATAACCGCAGATAAAAAATATATATTCGTGATACCAATGGGTGCTACAGAGCAACATGGGCCGTTCCTTGCACTCGGAGCAGATTCTTTTCTGCGGACAGGATCATTCAATAGGTTGGGGAGAATTCTTTGCTAGGCATCAAATAACTTAAGATCGAGTGCTAAAAACACGAAACCGCCCATCGAGGTGAGACCACAGCAGGTGGAATCGTGGTGGGCGGCGAGAGAGGACCGAGATCCTCAGATGGCTATCTTCTTGTTAGCGATGAATGGCTCACCTCGTTCGATGATCTCGACTCGGTCTCCGACGTGGATCACACCGGTTCCCTCGTGGTTGAGGTTCATCCCGAAACAGACGTCATTGCCGAAGCGGCGATGAGCGGCGAGCGCCTTGATGGGCTCCTTGCCCATGCGCTCACCGGACTTTTGGTTGGTCGTCGTGATGTTGCAGCGGCCACACCGCTTCATCCCGTAGAAGATCATGTCGCCGATACGGAAGACGCGCCAGGTCTCCTCCTCAAAACCATCAATACAACCACGGACCACGATGTTGGGACGGAAGCGATCCATCCCGACCGTGACGCCGCTCTCGATCTTGCGATTGAGGCTGGCCAGCGACTCCTCGGTCGTCAGTAGGAACGGGAAACCGTCCGCGAAACCGTTGAGCACGCGATCGTCATCACGACGCTGACCGCGCGAGAGTCGCTCCGTCGATTCCGGGATGTAGACGAGACGCACCGGACGCCCCAGGGAGCGACTGATGAACGCATTCGTCTCGTCGTCCTGGACCACGGCCTCTACCATGTCGTTCCACACGGTGACCGTGACACGCTCGCCTTCCTCCCAGCGGAATACGCCGGGCATCTGGACGAGAGACGTCCACCTCTCCCCATGGATCTTGAGGTAGGGGCCACCCTCCTGGATGATCTGGACGCTGTGGGTCGCGAGCTCTGGGCACTCGCGCTGAGTGATGAAACGCCATTCAGGATCGACCAGCATGAACCGCCGATCGTGTTCGGGGCCACGTTCGGTCACGCGGACCTCGTCGTGGCTCTCACCTTGCATGGACTTCACAGGGTACGTGAAAAGATCGACAACCTTGAGCAGGGACATCCGAATCTCCGAGTTGGTTGCGAAACCTTACTAAAATAAAGCTATTCTGTACAGAAGGTAGATAAAATGGTCTTCAAAAACTGTGCGATTACTTCCATGTTCGCAAAGTGTCCTGGCGTCGCATATTGATTTTTGGTATATTAATAATGCTTTACGGATATTATCTATTGTTATTTATAGTAACCTTAAATTATCAAGGTATGTCAGAAAGACGAATGCGCGATTCTAGTATTAGACAATCTAGCGACTCCACAATTTATAGCCCAGAACGGGAAATCTTACGCGAAAGAGCTAACAACGAGCCAATATT